>NZ_KE148521.1:27991-55750 GCF_000410615.1 Novosphingobium sp. B-7
GGGCAGGCGTCGCGTGGGGGATAGGTTGCTGTACCGCATACGGTGCAGGCCTGAAGTACGAAGCGGCCCTGCGCGGCCCGTGCGGCCATCGCCTGCATCGCGCGGCTGCGCGCGCCCGGCGGTACGGGATGCAATTGCGGCCGCGCCAGCGGATCGCGCGGTGCGGGCGGCGGCAGCGGATTGCGCGGCGTCGTCATAGCGCCTCGATCACGGCAGCGGCGGGGCACACGCCGCGATCATAATTGACCAGCCCAAAGCCCGATATTGCCGCACGCCGGGCACCGGGCACCTGCGCGCCGAGCGGGCAGTGCAGAATCTGGCGCAGGCCCTCGGTCAGGTTCTGGTACCCGCCCGCAGCGCCCGCCTGCCCTGCGGAAAGCTGCCCGCCGTTGGTGTTGAGTGGCAGCGTGCCGTCGATGCCGAAGTGCGTCTCGCGCAGGAAGCGCGCAATCGTGCCCGGCGGGCAGAAACCGAGGTCCTCCAGTTGCATCGCCACGATCACCGGATAGTCGTCATAAGCCTGAAGGCAGTCGATATCCCCGGGCCCGATCCCGGCCATCGCCCATAACTCGTCGACATCCATCGCCCAGCCACCACGCCGCTGCACCGGATCATCGGGATAGGCATTGTGGCGCTCGATCGTGGTCATGATCCGCGCCGCCGGCCAGCCGCGCGCGGCAGCGATTTCCGGGGTGGTGACGACGAAGGCTTCGGCGCCGGCGCAGGGCATCACGCAATCGAACAGGTGCACCGGATCGGCGATCGGGCGCGCGGCGAGGTAGGTGTCGAGGTCGAGCGGGCTGCGTTGCAACGCCAGTGGGTTCGAGCCGGCATTGGCGCGCTGGGCGAGGCAGATGCGGCCGAAATCGGCGCGCGTGACGCCGTGTTCGTGCATGTAGGCCTGCGTGATCAGCGCAAACGTCGCGTTCGGGCCGCCAAAGCCATAGGGGTACACAGCATCCTGCGAAAAGCGCGAAAACGTGGCGAGGGTGTGGCGGAAGCTGTCGATCTGGTTGGTATCGGCCGCGACGCAGGCGACGATGGCGGCATCGCCGCACTGCACAGCGCGCGCGGCGCGGCGCAGTGCCATGACTCCGCTCGCCCCGCCTGTGGGCACATGGTCGAGCCAGCGCGGCATGAGGCCGAGATGCTGGACGAGGCCGACGGCGGTATCCGGGCCGGCCGAGAAACTCGAGAAACTGAAACCGTCGAGATCACGCGGGCCGAGGGCTGTTTCCCGCGCCAGCGCGCGCAGCGCCGCGCCGGCCCAGCCGTGAGCCGGCTCGCTCGAAAAGCGCTGATAGGGCACGGTGATGGGGGCGGCCACCACCACGCCGTCGTAGGCCATGCGCGAGCGTTTGGTGGAGCTGCTCATCCCTGCCGCCTCTTGAGCGCGCGGGTATCGAAGAACGCGCCACGCGCCATGTGCGCGCCCACTTCCTCCTTGAGGGCGGCACGCAGAATCTTTTCGGTCGGCGTGCGCGGCAGCGCATCGACGAAGCCGATCCAGCCCGGCACCTTGTAGTAGGCCATCTGACCCAGTGCCCAGGTGGCGATATCGCGTGCAAGGTGCTCGGTGGGCAGCTGTTCGGTCTTGTCTGTCCCGGCGCGGGCAGGGGCATCGAGCACGATCAGCGCGGCCACCTCGTCGCCGCGAACCGGGTCGGGCGTGGCGGCCACCGCCACCTGGCGCACGTGAGGATTGCGCGCAAGGATCGTCTCGACCTCCACCGCCGCGATGTTCTCCCCCGAGCGGCGGATCACGTTTTTCTTGCGATCGACGAAATGCAGGTCACCGTCGGCGTCGCGCGCGACGATATCGCCGGTGTGGAACCACCCCCCGGCCCAGGCCTCGGCAGTGGCCGCAGGGTTGGCGAGGTATTCGCGGAAGAACCCATAAGCGGGATCGGGCCCGGCGCGGCGCACCAGCAGTTCGCCTGGTGCGTCGATATCGACATCGTCGCCGGCGTCGTCGACGATGCGGATCTCGAGGCTGGAATCGGGCCGGCCGAAGCACGCGGTGCCCACCTTGCGCGGCTCGCGGTGCGCGCTGATCACGCCGCCGCTGCCCGTCTCGGTCATCGCCCAGGCCTCGATCAGCGGGAAGCCGAAGCGCTGCTCGAACGCGCCGTGCAGGGCCGCCGGAGCTCCGGCACCGAAGCCGAAGCGCACACTATGTTCGCGGTCGGCCGGGCTATCGGGTGCCTTCATCAGCATCGCCGGCATCACGCCCAGGTAGTGCAGGCAGGTGGCGCGGCTGCGCCGCACCGAATCCCACCAGGTCGAGGGATGGAAGCGGTCGAGCACGGTGAGGCAGCCGCCCAGCGTGATCATCGCCATCAGCGAGACGGCCAAGGCGTTCATGTGGAACATGGGCAGCGGTGTAAGCATCCGCTCTGCGCCGGCGTGCAGCGCGATGAGGCCGCCAGTGTCCCGATACCAGTCGCCCGAATGCAGGAAGTAGCTGTTGGGCAGAACGCAGCCCTTGGGTTGCCCGGTCGTGCCAGAGGTATAGAGCAGCGCCGCCTCGCGCGCGGAATCGGGATCGGCCGGCAGTTGCACCAGTGGCAGCAATGGACGGACGGGCGCGTCGGGGGTGACGGGGACCATCGCGCTGCCCACCGCCAGCGCGGCGCGCGCAACGTCGGCATGGCGGCCGGGGACGACGAACGCGGCGCTCATGCCCGAGTGTGCGATAAGATATTCGAGTTCGGCCTGGCGCAAGTCGGGGTTGATCGGCACGATCGACGCGCCAAGGCTGTTGGCTGCGAGGAACAGCTCGATAAAGTCGGGCCGGTTGTCGAGCAGCAGCCCCACGCGCGTGCTCGTGCCGAAGCCGGCGGCGGCCAGCGCGACCTGGCGGCGCAGCACGCGATCGAGCATCGTCGCGTAGGTGATCTCGCCAGCCGCGATGCCGTAGATATGCGCCGTTTCGGGCAGCACGTTGAGAAAGGGCTTGTCGAACCAGCGCGTCGCCGCGGCGGAAAAGCGCGAAAATACGGTCTCTTTGCTCACGGCGTTGTCCTGTGCGGAGTGCGGGGTTGCGGGCTGGCCATCAGAATCGCTCGAGACGGTAGGGGGTGGGATCGAGGAACGGCGTCTCGCCCATGGCGAGGTCTGCGGCGAGGCGGCCCGCCGCTGGGCCGGTGCCGAAGCCGTGCCCTGAAAAGCCCGTGGCCAGTATCAGGCCGGGCAGTTGCGCGACATTGTCGATCACCGGCAGCGAGTCCGGCGTCACATCGATCATCCCGCCCCACTCCTGCGCCACGCGTGCGTTGGCAAAGACAGGCCATGCCGCAACAAGGTTGCGCATGGCTTCTGCGTTGAGCGCCTGGTTCACCGGCGGATCGATCGTGCGCAGCCGCTCGAACGGCGAGACGGCGTCGGCGCGCCAGCGCCGGGGCAGGGCGAGATCGGCGAAGAAGTCTCGCCCGAACGATAGGCGCAGGTTTTTCCACTGCGCGATCAGCGTGGGCAGGTACTTCATGCCGATCAGCAGGTGGTCGAGCGTCAGCGGTGCGAACAGCGCGCCGCGCTGCGTGATGGTATAGCCCCCGTCGAGCCGCTTGCGGAACGAGAAGTCAGCCGCGCCGACCGCGCTGTCGGTCGGCCCGTCCATCGGCGCGGTGCGCAACACCGACGCCACCAGCGGCAAGGTCAGCAGGCGCACACCATGATTGGCGAGGAAACGGCGCGACCACACGCCGCCTGCCAGCACGACATGGTCGCAGGCAATCGCGCCACGCTCGGTCACCACGCCGCGCACCGCACCGGCACTGGTCTCCAGCGTGCGCACGGCGCAGTTTTCCACGATCACGGCCCCGTGCGCCAGGGCTGCGCGCGCGATCGCGCTGGATGCGAGCGTCGGTTCGGCGCGGGCGTCGGACGGGGTCGCGATGCCGCCGGCCCAGCGCCCGGTACTGCCGGGGATCGCCTGCGCTACTTCGGCCCCGGTCAGCATCCGGCTGTCCAGACCCGCGCCGCGCACGGCTTTGAGCCAGCCCTCGTAGGCGGCCAATTCCGCATCGGTCCGCGCGACATAAGTGATCCCGGCCTGACGAAAGCCACAATCCTCGCCGATGCGCGCGGGCATCTGCTGCCACATCCGCTCGGCGGCGATGGCCATCGGCAGATCGGGCACCGCGCGCATGACCTTGCGCACCCAACCAAGGTTGCGCGACGACTGCTCGCCGGCGATGCTGCCCTTCTCCAGCACCACCACCGGCACGCCGCGCTCGGCCAGAGTCAGCGCGGTGGACAGGCCGACGATACCGCCGCCGATCACCACGACCGATGTGCTGCCGGGAAAGCGCTCCGAGGTCGTCACGGGGGTTATTGCGGGGCCCATCGCTGTTGGTCCGTTCAGAGACTGATCTGCAGTTCGCGCACCGCGCCCTTCGACGCGCCGCGCCAGGCGGTGACCTCGATCTCCACCTTGTATTCAGCCGCGCCAAGCGGCGGGCAGGTCATCGTCAGCGTAGGGTTGATGCCGCGCATGCGCGCGCCATAGGCGGTCATCACTGCCAGCACGTCCTTGGGAAACTGCACGAAGACCCGCGCGGCGACCACGTCCTCGAGGCAGGCATCGACCGCAGCGAGCGCGGCGGCGATGTTGTCGAGCACCTGGTTGGTCTGATCGGCCAGGTTCGCGGGGATTTCCTTGGTCTGCGGGTTGCGTCCTGCGGTGTTGGACACGAAAATCAGATCGCCTACGGCCACGAGGCGGGAATAGCTGCCATGCTCCTCGAACTTGTTGCCGGTCTTGAGCTTGATGACGTCGGGCATGGAATGTCTTTCGCGGGAGGAGGATTTCAGAGGGGGGGCGGCGGTTTTCAGCGCTGCCTGGTCTCAGCGCAGGACGGGTTCGTCCCACAGGGTCAGGCGCGTGCCGATTCCCTGGGCCAGCGCGCGGCGATAGACGTGCGTTCCCCAGGCCACGTCCTCCACCGCCATGCCGCCGATGGAGAGCATGATGATTTCGTCGGCATCGCGTCGGCCGGGCGCTGCGCCTGCTACGATCGCGCTGAGATCTTCGAGCGACGTGGCCGCGACCCGGCCTTCATCGACGAGGTCGAACCAGCGCACGCCTACCGCCGGGATGATGCGGTGCATCGGGCGCGGCAGTTCCTCGCGGTAAGCCTCGTAAAGCCCGGTGAAATCGAGCACCTTGCGGATATCGGGCGCTTCCATGCCGGCATCGATGCTGCACGGCGCGGGCATCGACAGGAACGTGCCCGGGCTGACCCATTCGCGCCGCACTGTGGGATAGCGGGCGGGATCGCCGGTCGGCACCGAGGCGCAGAACGTCGCGATGTCGGACTCTCGCACGACTTCTTCATCGGTGGCGACCACACGCACCGAAAGCTGCGGGAAGCGCGCCTCGGCCCAGGTGCGGAATGCCGCCAGGTTGGCCTCGCCGCGCCCCTTGATCTTGACCGTGTCGATTGCCGGGCAGGTGGCCATGAACGCCTCGAGCGAAGTGCGTGCCATCACGCCGGGCCCGACGATGCCGACCATGCGCGAATCCGGCCGGGCGAGGTGGCGCGCGCCGACGCCGGGGATCGCACCGGTGCGGTAGGCCGAGAGCAGGTTGGCCGACATGTAGGCCAGCGGGGCGCCGGTATCGGCATCATTGAGCACGAACGTGAGGATCGAGCGCGGCAGGCCCTTGTCGCGGTTGGCGATGTTGGAGCCATACCATTTCATCCCCGCCGTGCCGAAGCGGCCGCCAAGATAGGCCGGCATCGCCATGAAGCGGCGGTCGGTGGTGGGCTTGGGCATCGCGGGAAAGGGCGAATCCTCGGGAAAGACGATCACCGCGCCGTGCTGGTTGTTGTTGCCACCGGCCATGCGATAGTCGCCATGGTGCAGCAGGTGGAACATCTCCTCCATCGCATCGACGCAGGCGGGCATGTCGGTCACCCCGGCGCGGATCATGTCGGGTTCGGACAGATAGAGGAAATCGACACGCGGCAGAGCTGGCGTGGCGGATAGGGCGGCCGCCTCGGTGAGGGTGTCGGTGGGCAGGTCAGGCACGCAGATTTCCCATCGTTTGCTTGGGTGCCGGCGTGGTGCGCCAGGATGCTGACGGTCTGGTCGAGCGCGGGCCTTGCGACAATTGCAGGCGGGGATTGACGCATTGCAGAATCGGCCACACACATGCGCCCCGTGATGGCAGACCCCGATCTTCCCCCGTCCGGCCTTGCGGCCGATCATGCCGCTGCAGGCCTTCCGCCTGACATCGCCGGCCGCGCTGGCCAGGCCACCATCCGCCTGCTGTTCCTGACGGCGCTGTTCGCCGCGCTGGAGGATGTGGGCAAGCGCATCGACCCGCTGCTGCGCGAACACGGCATGTTCCGCGCCCAGCTTGAGACACCCTACGAAACCGTGCCTTTGCACCGCTATGTTGCCCTGCTCGAGGCGGCGGCCGCGCGCTTCGATCGGCCGGCGCTGGGGCTGGCGATGGGCGCGGCCTTTGGGCTTGCCGACCTTGGCCCGTTCTACGCGCTGCTGCGCGCGGCCGGCTCGTTGCGCGGCGCGCTCGATTACCTCGTGTTGTTCCAGTCGCGCCTGCAGACGCGCACGCTGTTCGATAGCCGCCGCGACGCCGAGACCACCACCTATAGCTACCGCATCGAGGACTCGGCGATCTGGCCGCGCGTGCAGGATGCCGAGTTTGCCCTGGCAAGCTACGTGACTCTCATCCGCCAGCTCACCCACGCGCGGTGGACACCCGTTGCGGTGCACCTGGAGCACGCGGTGACAGGACGCGAGGCCGCGCTGGCGCAGGCCTTTCGCGTACCGGTGAGTGGCAACCAGGTGACCAATGCGCTGGTGCTGCGCAACGAAGACCTTGATCGCCCGCTGCCGAGCGCCGTGCCCGCCGAGGACCGCAAGCTGCGCACCATCCTCGAATGGCACTTGCTGGCTTTGATGGGCCCCGAGGCGACCCCGGCAGAAAGTTTCGTTGAGTTGACGCGCGACATCATTGGGCGCTGGCTGGGCCGAACCCACGTCGATTGCGCGTCGGTTGCGGCGGAGATGAAGCTGTCGGAACGCTCGCTGCGTCGCCGCCTGGCCGAGGAAGGCACCTCGTTCCGCGACCTGCTGCAACAAGCCCGCCAGGCCCGCGCGCAGACGATGCTGGGCAAGTCGGGTATCTCGTTGACCGTAGCGGCCGAACAGCTCGGCTACGCCGATACCGCCGCTTTCTCGCGCGCGTTCAAGGAATGGACGGGGGTTTCACCGGGTCGCTTCCTGCGCCGGGATTAAGAGGCGTAGGGACAGGCGCGGGCGGTTGCTGGCCGCTCAGTCCTCGCTGCGCAGGTTGGCGGTCATCGCAGCGAGCACGCGGCGGCATGTTTCGAGGTCGGCCGCGGGGATGTTTCGCGCCAGGGTTGCGGTATGCTCTTCCATGCGCGGCCAAGCCGCCACGAGTGCGGCGCGGCCGGCGGCGGTAAGCACGATCTCGCGCCGGCGCTGGTCGCCCGGCGGGGTGCGCCGCTCGACCAGGCCCGCCGCGACCATCGCCTCTACTGTGCGGCTGGCGGTGGACTGGTCGGCAAAGGTGCGCGCGGCGATTTCGTTGATGGTGAGGCCGTCCTCGATGTGCAGCACCGAGAGCGTACGCACCAGCACAAGGCTAAGCCCGCTGGCAGCCAGACGCCGGGCCTGTGCGGCCTGGCCCAGGTTGGCGAGCCGGTTGATCGCATAGCCAAGATTGGCCTCGAGGTCTTCGGGGCGGGTGGGAAGGCTCATGTCAGCGCCACAGCGATCCGGCCGAGCGCTACAGATCGGGCAGGGGTTGAATGGGCGGGCGCTTTGGTCATGGTCGCCGGTTATTATCGCGACCCGGGCGGCGCAGGCAAGCCGGCTCATGCCGCTACGGCAGCTCCCATGAACGAGGCGATCGTGCGGATCAGCCCGTCGAGATCCTTGTCCTCGCCATCGCGCACCGCGGTCTCACGCAGGCGGCGGGCCCAGTCGGCTGCATCATCGCGCCCGGCGAGGGTCTCGATCGTGGCGATCACGCGGTCAAACTTGGACAGTCCGCGCGCGTGGGTGTCGGAATAGCCTTTTACCAGGCGGCGGCAGCGCAGCACCTCGACCCCCAGTGCGTAGTCGATTGTCACCAGCCGCGTGGCCAGCGCCAGCCACGCGTCGCGGTGCGCCACTTCCTGACGGTGGCGCAGCGAGCTGCGTCGCAGCCGCCTGAGGCCGGCGACCGCATAGAGCGTAAGGAACCACCCGACCGAATAGGTGCGCACGCGCCGGCCCTTGCTGATGCGCCGGTCGATCGCGCGGAAGAGCCGGGGGCGGCGCGTCAGCCAGTCGGCCAGCGGGGCTGGCAGGATGCCGGCGACCTCTTCCAGCCGCGGGTGCATGTATTCGGTGGTGTGGAGCAGCGTGCCTGGCGCGGCATTCGCTTCGGCGGCGATGCGGGCATGGCGGCCACTGCGTGTCTTGAGATCGGCGACGCGCACGATGTCATCATAGGCCATGGCCTGGGCGAGATATTTGGCCGCTTCGCGGGTGAAGGCATGGTCGCGCTCTGCTCCTCCGGCGGCAAGGTCCACCGTGTGGATCTGCTCGAGCAGCCCGCAATATTCGCGTCCATAGGCGGGGTCCTGGAAGTCCACCACCTTGGCGAGGCCGGCGCGCGCCATCGCGTGAACGCCGGGAGGCAGCCGCTCGATCAGCCGTGACGCAAGCGGGCCGCGGTGCGCGTCAACGGGCGCGGGTTCGGGGCTGGCGACTGCCAAAGGTGGGGACGGTGTCTCTTCCCCGGCCGCGCGCGCAAACGCTGCATCGAACGTGCGGATCGAGGCGGCCACGCCCTTGCCATCGGCGGCAATCACCGCGTGATAGGCCTCGCGCGCGAAGGGCAGTACGCCGCTGCCCGCCAGCGCACCGAACAGCGCGGAGGAAATGACGCTGCCGTTGGCGAGGGCGAGCGCGTTCATGTCGAAGACGATGCGCGCACGCGTGGTGGCACCGATCGCCTCGTGGACCACGCCGCTGTCGGCGATGCCGTCGCCCGGCGCGCTTTTCTCGCCGATCGACAGCGCGCGGTGGTCCGAGGCGATCAGCGTGGTGCGCCCCGGCGTGACGATGCCGCGCAGGATCGAGCGGCCCGCCTCCATGAATTCCGACGCCAGCACCACGTCGACATCGCCCGGCGTGGGCATCTGCGCCAGCACCGGCTTGCGACCGCCACGCATAGGCATCATCTCGACATAATAGATCGTGGCGCCGGTGCGCTGCGCCACACCGGGCACCGAGGTGGATTGCGCCACCCAGGCCGCCGCCTCGGCCAGCGCGACAATCCAGCCCGTCAGCACGCCACCGCCCTGGCCGCCCATGGCAACGATGGCGATGGAGATGGGGCGTTCGGTGGCCTCACCGGCGGGGGCAAGCGGCAGGCGCAGAATTTCGGTCGGCATCATGCGGCTCCGGCAAGGGGACGCGCACGGTCGCGGCGCGCCTGGAGGTAGGTGATAAGGCCCATGGCGACACGCGCGCGGGCGCGGTCCCACCAGGTTGGGTTGTGGATCACGTCGGCGCGATAGAACGAGGGGCACAGCACCGCCGCCTCGGACACTTCGCCGCAGTTGCCACAGCCCACACACGTGTTGTCGATCGTCACCACCGGATCATCGCGCAGCGGGTCGTCCAGCTGTTTGACCGACAGCGATGGGCAGCCAGACAGGCGTATGCAGGCGTGGTCGCCGGTGCATATGTCCTCATCGACGCCGAAGCGCTCCTTGACCACGCGCGTGCCACTTTTGATCGCCTTGGCCACCTGCGGCTTCACCCGGCGCTGCTTGTTGAGCATGCATTCGGAACTGGCGATGATGACCTTGGGGCCTTCCTCCGGGGTGGTCAGCGCCTCGGTGAGTACCGCCTTCATCCGGCCGACGTCGTAGGTGCGATCGACCTCGCGTATCCACGTGGCGCCAATGCCCGCGACGGCTTTGGCGATCGGGTTGTTGGTCTTGCGGCTGGCGTTGCTGGCGCGCGACGAGAGGATGTCCTGCCCCCCGGTGGCCGAGGAATAGAAGTTGTCGACGATCAGGAACACGCCGTCGTGCTTGTTGAACACCGCGTTGCCGATCCCGCTTGTCAAGCCGTTGTGCCAGAAGCCGCCGTCTCCCATCACCGCGATCGAACGCTTGCCCGTGGTCTTGCGTCCGAACGCTGCGGCCGAGGCGCCGCCGAGGCCGAACCCCATCGTGGTGTTGCCGATGTTGAATGGCGGCAGGATCGAGAAAAGGTGGCAGCCGATATCGGCCGAAACGTGGTGCGCGCCGCGTTCCTGGTCGACCAGCTTCATCGCGGCGAAGATGGGTCGCTCCGGGCAGCCGGTGCACAATCCTGGCGGACGCGCCGGCACCGTCTCGCGCAAGCGGGCCACGACCGGCAGGTCGAGGGCAGGACGTGCATCGGGCAACGGCGGGCGATTGCCCAGCAGGCGTGGCGCCTCGGTTGCAAGGAATGCGTCAATGCCCGCAAGGATCGCCTGCACCGAATAGTCCCCTGCCATCGGCAGCACGTCCTTGCCGCGCACGCGGGTGGTCAGGCCTTGGCGATTGGCGATGGTGTTGACCGCCTGCTCGAGATAGTCGGGCTGCCCCTCCTCGACCATCAGGATCGCCTTCTTGCCATTGGCAAAGGCAACGATTTCGCTGTCTATCAGTGGATAGGTGACGTTGAGTACGTAGAGCGGCACCCGCGTGTTGCCATAGGCATCGGAAAGCCCGAGGTACTGCAGTGCGCGGATCACGTTGTTGTACATGCCACCTTGCAGCACGATCCCCACCGTCGGCGCCCCGTCTGAATCGTCCTCAGGGCCGAACCACTCGTTGAGGCGGTTGTTGCGCACAAACGCGATCGCGGCTGGCAGGCGCTGCGCGATCTTCTCGTGTTCGTGGGCATAGGCCGCCGGAGGCAGCACGATCCGGTCGAGATCGCGCTGGGGATGGGCGAGCGCATCCTCGAGCGTGAAGGCGGGGGCCACGTTGTCCTTGCACACAAAGGCACCATGCATGTGGCACGTGCGCACGCGTACCTCGAGCATGACCGGGGTGTTCGATGCCTCGGACAGTTGGAAGCCCTTCTCGATCAGGTCGACGATGCAGGCATGGTCGGGGCGCGGGTCGAGCAGCCACATTTGCGATTTCATCGCGAATGCGTGGGTGCGTTCCTGCATGATCGAGGAACCTTCGCCGTAGTCCTCACCGATGATGACCATGGCTCCGCCAGTGACGCCGCCTGAGGCCAGGTTGGCGAGCGCGTCGGACGCGACGTTGGTGCCGACGGTCGATTTCCACGCCACCGCGCCGCGCAAGGGGTACATCACCGAGGCCGAGAGCATGGCCGCAGCGGTGGATTCGTTGGCCGAGCTTTGGAAGTTCACGCCCAACTCGCCAAGGATGTCCTGCGCATCGGCGAGGACGTCCATGAGGTGAGAGATCGGCGAGCCCTGATAGCCGCCAACATAGGCTACGCCCGCCTGGAGCAGGCCCTTGGTAATCGCGAGGATCGCTTCCCCACGAAATTCCTCGCCCGCCCCCAGCCGCAGATGCTCCACTTCACGTGCAAACGAACGCTCGGCCATTCCTGCTCTCCATATATATGCATGTGCATACATTTATATGGAGAGCAGGTCAATCGGTGCGATGTGCACGACCGCCGCCGTCAGGCTGGGGCGAGGCGCAGATCGACGCGTTGGGCGTTGAACGAGAAGCCTGGCATGTACTGTTGCAGGAAGCGGGTCTCGATCGTGGCGCGCTCGGCAGGTGTACTGGCCTTGGCAAGGGCGGCATCGAGCAACGCCTCGTCATGCCCAAAGGCGCGGATGCCGCGAAGGTCTGACCAAACCAGCCAGAAAGAGCGCCCATCGGCTGCGATCCATCCCGGCGCGATCTGCGGGGCATAGGCGCGTGCGTGCTGGTCTCCGCCTGGGCACCAGGCTGCTTCCTCGTGGATCTGGCGCCATGGTCCCCAGGGTGAGGGGGATACCCACAGCCCGAAATAGCTGGACCTGCCGAATTCTGTTCCGTCGGCCCCCACGCCAATGCCCGCGCTCGCCATCATGTAGACCCCGAGTGGGGCGTTGTAGACTACGCTGGGCAGCCAGCTTTCGACCACGAGGTCGCCGGGGAAGAGGTTGGCATGGTTGACCCAGCCGGGCGGAAAGCGGTGCACCGGGCGGCGTGCGGCAATGTCGGCCGACCAGATCGGCTGGCCCATGGCGTCCCGACCCGCAAAGAAGCGGTAGGCCGCGCGATCGGTCACGGCATCGACTGGCACGCGCAGCAATAGCAGATGGTTCATCCGCCCATCGGTGTTGCCATCGAGCCCATAGAGCATGAGCCAACCACCGGGAGCGGGGGGCTGCCCGCGCATCTGCTGGAGGAAGGTCAGCAGCGAAAGCGCTCCGTCGGGCTCGTCGAAAAAAGTGAAGGGCCCGCGTCGCTGCTCGGCCCAGTCCTCCCACACCACGGGGGTAGTGCCGTCGCGGTTCCGCCAGGTTGTGCCGCCGTCGTCCGACAGGATCAGCTTGGCCCCGCGCCAGCGCTGCGGGCGATCCCGGGCGGCATCGTGCGTGGCGACGAACTGATAGATTCGCTGCCCGACCTGGATCACGCCGTGGCCATAATAGCGTGGCGCGTCGGGCCGGGCGTCGCGATCGAGATCGGGATAGCCCGGCATCATGGCGAAGCGCGGCGCGGGCGGGTTGCCCGTAACGGTCCACAGCCGGGTGTTGTAGAAGGTGGTGGGCGGGTTGTTCCAGCCCGGCCCATCATTGACCACAACAAGCTGCGTGCCGTCAGGACACAGCGTCATCTTGTAGCCGTCGCCCAGGCCACCGAGGCGCACGATCGTGTCCTCGCGCCGTACCGCGCCGATGACCTGGCGGTGCGCCGGGTTCGCACTGGCCGGCGTGGGCAGGCCGGCCATGCCGGTGGCCAGGCTAGCCAGCGATCCTTGCAGGAACGTGCGCCGGTCACTCATCGTTTTGGGCTCCTCCGCCATGGAAATCCGGGCCAGCCGCGCGCGACCGGCCCGGCGGTGCAGACCCGCGACGGCCTACTTGATTTCGTCGGTGTCTTTCATCTCGACCGTGCCGTCGCTGGTCACCTTGAACAGCGGGTCCTCGCGGTCGCAGAAGTATTCCTGCATTTCGTAGGTGGGGTTGCGCTTGTACCCATAGGTGAAGCGATAGGGCTCGATCAGCATCTTGGGATCATCGATGGTGATCTGGTCTTCCATGAGATTCGGACCAGTGCGACGGATGCGCTCGGTGATCGTCATCTCGGCACTGTGCGGGATCTCGAAGAACCGCACGTCCTCCTTCACCCCACGCGTGGTCACGACAAGTGTGTCACCCTCCCAGCGGCCGGTGGCAAGACCGTAGAACGAGGGATTGATGTCATCGAGCGCGGGCTGTTGGCGGCCAAGGTAGATGCGCCGGGTCTGGGTGAGAAATTCGGCGAGCACGGTGACCCGGCCCGGCGTCTGGAGAATTTCGAGCGGAAAGATCGCGCCCATGATTGCCGGCATGCCTTCGGGCAGGCACTGGGTGCTGGGATCGACCAGCGGCTTGCCCGCCTTGAGTGCGGCATCGCGCTTGGCGCGCTGGGCCTTCCATTGGCTGGCATAGGGTTCGCGCAGTTTCGGCCCGTCGCCGGGCACCGGCAATTCACGGAACGTGTTCTCGTCGCCGGCGAAGGGATCGGGATAGAGCTCCCACACGCCGCTGATGTCGGGCTGCGCGTTGGCGGCGGCAGGTTTTGCCGGAGCAGGGCGGCTTGCATGGGCCGGTGCCGCAGTGGCACTGCCGGCGATCAGCGCGGCGGCGCAGGCGGCCAATAGGATGGAGGGGCGCAGGTGCATCGTGATCTCCCTGCGCGGCGCATTACACGCGCCGCGTCGTTGGCATTTTTGGTATGGGCGCTGTGGTCGTCTCGACAGCCGCGCCGGCCTTACCAGCCGCTCAGCGTGCGCCCGTCGGCGACCTTGATGGTCTTGAGCATGCCGCCGGGCTTGCCATTGCGAAGCGGGTAGAAGGCGATGTCCACCTTGTCGCCGGTCTTGAGCGTGTTGAACTTCCAGCCGACCTTGCTCATCATGTTCACGCTGCTGCATTCGAGCGCATAGCGCGTGACGGCGCCGCCCTCGTTGACATTGACCACCACGAAGGAATGCGGGTTGGTAAAGCGAAACTCGGCAACGGTGGCGCCGCGCTTGGTATCGATCCGGGTCTGGTCGAACATCGCGAAGGAATGGTGGGCAACAGCCGGGGTGGCGAGGGCCAGAGTGACGATGCCGACGAGAGCGGCGGCCGTCTTGCTGATCCGGGTCATGGGTAAGCTCCTCTTGTGTGGCGTCTGGGCGCTGGGCGGGGCTGCCGGGCGGCGGTGTGCATTTGGCTGGTTCAGCCCTTGTCAGCCCGCGTTTCGGCAACCGTGCAACCGGTAATGCAACGCTGGCGGACAGTGACGGCTCGCGCGACGGGATTACTGTTGTGAAACCGTTACAAGCACTGCATTCTGGGGCTGGCGGATCGGTATGACCGGCGCGCAATGGACTCCAGAATTCGCGCGAAGTTATTTCCAAATCGAAACAACATGCGTATTTAAGCATGCATTGTTGCATTTTTTGAGAGGCCTGTGCCAGCGATTCCGCCCCCAGATATGCCATCCGATTCGCCAGCAGCGCCGCCCAACGGTGGGCGCGAAGATGCCGTCGATGACGGCAGCGATACCGGCTTCGGCGTGGCGGTGGCACGGATGCGCGATGCACTCGAACGCAGCCGATCGGACAAGCTGCTTGCGCTGTTCGACCATCTGGCGGCGCGGGCACGCGATGCCGCCGCCCCGTCCGAGGCGCAGATTGCCGCGGAGGTCTTTGCCGATGGACGCAGTGCAGCGCATCGCCCCGACGCCAACGTGCGGGTCTATGTCCACCGTCTGCGTCGTCTGATCGAGACCGAGTTTGCCCACGAGCCGGGCCCTAGGCTGCACTTGCCGGTAGGCACCTATCGCCTGATGTTGGTCGATGCCGCAACGCCTGCACAGCATCAAGGCGCGATCACCGCACAGCCGCCGGTTGTACCGCCCGGCACCGGCCCGACGCGACCCTGGGTGATAGCCCTCGTCGCCGTCCTGGCCGTGGTCGCTCTCGTGCTGGGCAGCGCGCTGGTGGTGCGCTGGCAGCGCGGGGCGGGTGACAGGCTCGACGGCACCGCGCCATGGTCGGCGTTGGCCGGGGCATCGCGACCGATCACCGTGGTGATGGGAGACTATTACTTCTTCGCCGAAACCCCCGCTTCGGGCATGCCGGCGCGCTTGGTTTGGGATCGCGCCGTCCCCACGCGCGAGGATCTGATTATTTTCCAGATGCTCAACCCCCAGACTGCCAGCGCCGTGACAGACCGCGATCAGCACTATGTTACCAGCGCGACGATGACGGCAGCGGCCACGATCCGTGCGGCGTTGCTGCGCGACCCGGCCTTCGCCCAGCGCCCGATCCGCCTGATCGCTGCCTCGCAGCTGACGCCCGACGTGCTCAAGGTTTCCGACGTGGTCTATGTCGGGCAGTTGAGCGGCATTGGCGCGCTGCTGCGCGATCCGCTGACGCAGGCCTCGGGCTTTCGCCTTGATGCCGGGCTCGACAGCTTGGTCGATGCGCAGGGCGGCAGGCCCTATCACAGCGACGGATTGGAACTGCGCGACCAACGCATCGCACGGCGCGATTATGGCTACCTTGCCTGCCTGCCCGGCCCGGCGGGTAATACCGTGCTGGTGATCGCCGCGCTGCGCGATCCAGGCCTGCGCGAGATGGCGGATCTTGCCACCGATACAGGGCGGCTACGCGGCCTGCGGCGGGGACGGATCGGGTGTGGCGGCGGGTTCGAGGCGCTGTTCCAGGTGCGCACGCTGGGCAATGCTAACCTGGGCGCGAGTCTGGTGGTCGATCGCCCCACCCGATCGCAGGGCATCTGGGACAACGCCGCCCCTGCGCCCGAGTATCACCCGATCGCGGCCACTGCGGCCCAGGTACACTGAAACGACACGGCATGGCCACCAGATCGGGCGCGGCCGCATTCGCCGCGTTCGAGGCCGATTGCGCCATTGGGCCCGCCGTGGCCCGCGGGCATCGTGGGCAGCATGAACCGGACCCTGTTTCGCGGGCAAAGGCCCGTTCGTTTCAAGACGCACTCTCCCACCGTCCCGGCGCTGCTGGTGCTGGTCGCGGCGGTTGCGGCGTTGGCGATCGTCCGGCCAAGCCGTGCCGAGACGTTCGCCACCCCTCCGACCGCCGACGACCCGGTGGCGCGCGCGGTGGAGGCCGAACGCGCGCGTGCCGACGTGCCCGGCATCGCCATCGCCATCGTCAAGGACGGAGTACCGCTGCGCGTCGAGGGCTTCGGTATTGCCAACCTTGAACATGGCGTGCCAGTGCATGCCGATACGCTGTTCAAGACCGGGGCGCTGGGCATGCAGTTCACCGCGGCCGGCGTGCTGCGGCTGGCCGAACAGGGCCGCCTCGATCTTGACGGATCGATCCGGGCAATCCTGCCCGAACTGCCCGCGCGCTGGCAGCCTGTCACAGTGCGGCAGATGCTGTCCCACACCTCCGGGTTGCCGGCGACGCCCAACGGTGATTTCCGCGTCGAATATACCGATGCGCAGATGCTCGACATCATCGCGCACGAAGATCTCAACTTCGCCGCCGGCACGCGCTGGCGGTTTGGCTATGTCGATTACGTGGTGCTGGGTCAGGCGATCCGGCGGATCACCGGGCGGCCCTATGCCGCCTACCTTGCCCAAGAAGTCTTTGCCCCTGCGGGCATGACGCGTGCGCGTGGGATCGACGAACTGGCGATCATCCCTGGCCGCGCCGCCGGCTACGAGCGCCGCGACGGACAGCTGCGCAACGCCGAATGGATCTCTGCCGCAGCCAATTCCACCGCCGATGGCTCGCTTTACCTTTCGGCGTTGGACTATGCCGCCTGGGCCGGGGCGATGAGTCGGGGCGCCGTGCTGTCGCCGCGGTCGTGGGCGCAAATGGGCGAGGCCGCACGCCTGCCCGGTGGCGCAACCTGTGGCTATGGCCTGGGCTGGTATGTCGATGGGCGCACCTGGTGGCATGGCGGCAGTTGGCAGGGTTTCCAGACATTTGCCATCCGCTATGGTGCGCAAGGACTGACCGTGGCGGTACTCGCCAACGGCGAGGGCGCCGACGCCGAGACGCTGGCACGCCAGATTGCCGCGCTGACCGTGCCGGCGCTGGCCCGGCCAAAGGCAGAGCCGCTGCCCGACCGGGCGACCGCACCGGGGGCGGCGATGACCGCGCGGGTGCGCAAAGTGCTGGGCGCCATTGCGGAAAACCGCGTGGAGCCGGCTGCCTTCGCCCACTATGCCGCGCTCGATCTCAAGGAGATGGTGGGGCAATATGCCGGGGTGGTAGCGCCGCTTGGCCGGCTGGAGGCGCTCGCTCCCTTCGCGCACACCAGTGCCTGCGGCGGTCCGGCCTGGCGCTATCGTGCGCGCTTTGCCAACGGAATTGTCGATGTGATGCTGGCGACAACGGCGGATGATCGCATCACGGACCTGGCGATCACGCCCGTCGCGGCGTGGGATGCGCCGCTCTGACAGATCCGGGCCTAGCCACCCGCGTGCAGTGCTCCATGCCATTCCGCCCAGGTCGGGCGTTCGAGCTGCAGCAGGTCGGTTGATCGGGCATACCAGCCGCCGCCATGCATGCGCGCGATAAGGTTCATCGCCAGTGTATCGACATGGAGCCGGGCAGGATCGACGAGGTCGTCGCGGACGTGAAAGCGCACCACTTCGCCCAGCACGATCGTCGATGTGCCCGCCTCGATCGCCTGGAACAGCCGGCATTCCATCGACACTGGTGCGCTGGCAATCCGCGGTGGGGCAATCGCGGTGCTGGCGGCGACGGCAACGCCTGCCGCGGCCAACTCGTCACAGTCGGGCGGGGCGTCGATGCAGGTGAAGTTCATTGCTGCGGCATCGTGTTCGGCCACCAGATTGACCACGAATTCGCGCGTGGTGAGGATGTTGTGCGCGCTGTCCTTGTGCGTGCCATCGGGGCGGCGCATCAGGCCGATCGCGACCAGAGGCGGTGCCGCACCCATCATGTTGAAGAAGCTGTAGGGGGCGGCGTTGCGCACGCCTTGCGGAGATTGCGTGGTGAGCCAGGCGATCGGGCGCGGGGTGATCGTGGCGGCCATCAGCTTGTAGCGGGAGGGCGCGTCGAGATTGGTGAAATCGAACTGCATCGGCGTCATGCCCCTGGCAAAGTGGATGAATCGGCGCGCTCGTTGGCGGGCCCGGTATCGAAGCGGACCGGCTGCCGCGCGGTTGCGTCGACATGCAGCGAGAACACGTCGGGGCGGGCGTAATGCCCGGCCACGTCGAAATCGAACTTGCCGCGGATCACCTCGTCGGGATCGATGTCGGCATAAAGAATGGTATCGGGCGTATAGTCGGGCCCGGCGAGCACGCGGCCCAGCGGCGAGACGATCATCGAACCGCCGCGCAACAGCACGGTTTCGGGGTCGTTGCCCAGCGTACAGTCGAAATCGGCCGGGTAGGCACCGCGCGTAATGTGCTGGCAGGCCGAGAGCACGTAAGCGCGGCCCTCCAGCGCGATGTGCTGCATCGAGGCT
The DNA here is from genome assembly GCF_000410615.1 of Novosphingobium sp. B-7. Taxonomy (NCBI): domain Bacteria; kingdom Pseudomonadati; phylum Pseudomonadota; class Alphaproteobacteria; order Sphingomonadales; family Sphingomonadaceae; genus Novosphingobium; species Novosphingobium sp. B-7. The sequence continues at coordinate 46,695 of NZ_KE148521.1, forward strand.
GGCCAGGTATCGCGGTCGTCGGCCGTGGGGGCGCAGTAGAGCGTCACGCCCTGGCCGTACATCGCCATGCGCAGCATCGGCATGTAGTTTTCCCAGCAGATGACGGCGCCGATCCGGCCAAGCGGCGTGTCGATCACCGGCAGCGTCGAGCCGTCGCCAAAGCCCCAGATCAGGCGTTCGGCGCCCGTCGGCATGAGCTTGCGGTGCTTGCCCACCAACCCGCGTTCGCCGTCGAGGAACAGCGCGGTGCAATAGACGGTGCCGCCGTCGCGCTCGATCACGCCGATCACCACGAAGGCACCCGTCTCGCGCACTGCCTCGGCGAGAAGTGCGACCTCGGGGCCATCGAGCGCAATCGCGTTGGCGTGATAGCGGCGGTAATCCTCGCGTCCCTCGGGCCGGCGCAGGCCCACGGGCGCGCCGAAAGTGGCCCCTTTGGGATAGCCGCCAATGAATGCCTCGGGAAAGACGACCAGCCGCGCGCCTTGGGCGGCTGCTTGCCGCACCCGCGCGGCCGCGCGTTCGGCCGAGGCCAGCGAATCATCGGGAACGGCAGCGGCTTGGACCACGGCGGCGCGAAACGGCTTTGTCATGCGGGGCTCCTCGGCAGGTGGCATTGCGCTGCAACTGATGGCTTGCCAGCGCCGCCGAAGCAAGATATTTTAAGCCTATAATAAATTTGTGGGCGAGGCCTGGGCCTCGTTGGCGCGATGGAGAGTGCGGTGACTACCAAGGCATACGGCAGCTATCGCGAGGATCGGATCGGCCGCGCTAACGTGGCAGACACCCCCGAGCTGGTGGCCTACTACCGCCGGCTCGCGACGCTGGGTACAGGCGCGCTGTGGACGGTGGCCAACAAGATCGAGCCGTGGGAGCCTGCCTCGACCTCGCAACCCATGCTGTGGCGTTACCAAGATCTGCGCGCCGACGTGCTGCGAGCGCTCGATCTCGTTACTCCTGAGCAGGCGGGGCGTCGGGTGATCTATCTGGAAAATCCCGGGCGTCAGGATGTGGTCGCCGCCGTCGGTTGGCTCTATTCGGGGTTGCAGGTCATGAAGCCGGGCGAATGCGCGTCGTCGCACCGCCACAGCGCCTCGGCGCTGCGCTTCATCATGGAAGGCACTGGCGCGTTCACCAACGTCGACGGGCAGAAGATGACGCTGGGCGCAAACGACTTCGTGCTGACGCCCAACGGGACCTGGCACGAACATGGCGTGGCCGAGGATGGCAGCGTGTGCATCTGGCAGGATGGGCTCGACATCCCGCTGATGAACGCGCTCGAGGCAAACTTCTACGAGGTGCACCCCGACTTGTCCCAGGCGATGCGCTACCCGGTCGATGCCTCGGTCCATACCTGGGGCAACCCCGGGCTCAGGCCCTGGGGATCTACCTGGGAAAAACGCTATTCGCCGCTGCTCAAGTACGAATGGGCGCCCACCTACGAGGCGTTGCAGCGCTATGCCGCGGTGACCGAAGGTTCTCCTTTTGACGGTGTGCTGATGGAATACGTCAATCCCGACACCGGTGGTCCGGTGATGATGACCATTGGTGCGCACATGCAGATGCTTCGTCCCGGCGAGCGCACGCGCGCGCATCGCCAGACGGGCAGCTTCGTCTACCAGTGCTGCAAAGGCAGCGGCTGGTCGATCATCAACGGCCGACGGTTCGACTGGAAGGAGCGCGACATTTTCGTGGTGCCCGCCTGGATGTACCACGAACATGCCAACGCCTCTGATCGTGAGGACGCCTGCCTCTTCGCATTCCACGACCTGCCGGTGATGCGTGCTCTGGGCCTCTATCGCGAAGAGGCCTTCGGAGACAACGGCGGCCACCAACCCCTCATCGCCTGATACGAACCGAACCCTGGAAGGAATTGCAATGCGACTGGTTACCTACCGCGCTACGGCGGAAGCCGAAGCACGCCTTGGCGCCCTGGTGGGCGCCGAAGCGCCATTGGTGCTCGATCTGGCCCGCTTTGGCGCGGCGCGCGGAGTGGATCTACCCTCGCGCATGCTTGATCTGATCGACCTCGGCCCTGGCGCGATCACTACGATCACGGCGCTGATTGCCGAGCAAGGCGACCTCTTCCCGCTAGGCACTGCGCTGCCACTGGCCAATGTGCGTCTACTCGCGCCGATCCCCCGCCCGCGCAAGAACGTGTTCGGCATCGGCCTCAACTATACCGAGCACGTCGCCGAAAGCGCGCGCTCGCTTGATACCTCCGCTGACCTGCCGCGCCAGCCAGTGATCTTCTCCAAGCCGCCTACCAGCGTGATCGGGCCGGACGAGCCGATCCGCCATGACGCTGCGATCACCCGCCAACTCGACTGGGAAGTGGAACTGGCCGCGATCATCGGCACCACCGCCCGCCGCGTGCGGCGCGAGGACGCGCTGGCCCACGTGTTCGGCTATACCGTGTGCATCGACATGAGCGCGCGCGACTGCCGCCGTGCCGGGCAGTGGATCTATTCCAAGGGGCAGGATACCTACTGCCCGATGGGTCCGGTGGTCGTGACCGCCGACGAGATTCCCGATCCGCAGACGCTCGACCTGTGGCTGACTGTCAATGGTGTGGAAAAGCAGCGCAGCAACACTGCCTACATGCTGTTCAAGGTAGACGAACTGGTGGCGGATATCAGCCAGGGCATCACGCTCGAGCCCGGCGATATCATCGCCACCGGAACGCCTGCGGGTGTGGGGGCGGGCCGTGATCCACAGGAATGGGTCTGGCCGGGCGACACCATCGTTGCCTGCGTCGAAGGGATCGGCACGTTGCGCCACCCGGTGGTAGCAGCCTGACATGGCCGCATCAGTCCGCGCCCCGCCTGTACAAAGCGGGGCGCGGCCAGATCAGGCAGCAACCGGAGCTGTCCCGGTCATGCGCGCGCGGATATCGTCAGGCCACGGCGTGCTGCGCATCGCGGCAAGGTCGGTGCACACCAGCGTGACGCGGGCAATGAGGCGCGTTTCGCCGCCGCACGAGAACGTCAGCTCAAGCCGGCAGCTGCTGCGCCCGACATGGAGCGGGACCAGCGCGATATCGAGCATGTCGCCGAGCCGACTGGGGCTGTGGAATTCGGCCTCGAGACCAACGGTGGGCACGCCGATCCCGCGGATGTCGTGCAGTGCACGAAAATCGGCCCCGAGGCCCTGGGCGCACCAGTCCTCCACCGCGCCGTTGAGCATCTCGAAATAGCGCGGATAGAAGACGATCCCGGCCGCATCGACATGTGCGAAGCGGACGAGGGCAGTGGTGGTGAAACGGGTCATGTCCGCTCTTCCAGGATGGCGCGCAATTCGCCAAGGCTGCGCACGAGCTGGTCTACCCGCTCGGCCGGGACATCGCGCAGCATCGCGGCGATCCAGGCGTGGTGCGCGGTGGCGAGGGTATCGAACTGGCGCTGGCCTGCGGGCGTGAGTGAGACGATCGCCGAACGTGCGTCGTGCGGGTCTGTGCGCGAGGCGACCAAGCCCTGGGCCTGCAACTGGCGCACGATTGCGGTCACGTTGCCGTTGGAGACTAGCAGCGCGCGCGACAACGCACTCATGCTCAGGCCCTCGGGCACGCGATCGAGGGCGGCGAGCACGTCGAAGCGGGGCAGGGTGGTATCGAACTGCTCATCGAACTTGCGGCGCAACTGCTTCTCGCCAATCTTGGCGCAGGCGAGCAGGCGCACCCACATGCGAAGCGTGGCTGATCCGGCGCCGGGCAATGGGGCGCGTGTCGCGGGGCCGCCGGCGGCGGTCAGATTGTCGGTGGCGGTGACTGCGGGCGGCTCGTTGCCCGGGGCAGGGGTTGGCATCAGATCTCCTCTTTCTTTAGGCTTAAAACATAAAAGCCAAGCCGCCAAGTGGATCATGTGTGCCAACCGGCTGGGTGCATATTGCCTGCTTGCTCAGCGCAGTGCGCGCGCCAATAGCAGGCGGCGCGAAACGGCGATGCCATCGCGTGTGTCGATGGCAAAGACCGCCTCGAAATGGGGGCGGTTGCCGGTATGCACCGCGATCTGGCCGAGCGCCTGCGCGCTGGTGGCCAGCCCGGCCAACTGGGCCGTGGCAACATCGCCCAAACCTGCAATCACCAACAGCGCTCGCCCGCCGGGGGCGGTCAGGCTGGCAAGATACCCATAGTCGGTGGTCACGGCATCGCGCACGCGCGGGGCGTTGTCGGGCGCGGGCAGCGAGGCTTGCCAGACGCGTGCCGCAGCGGGATCGACGATCGCGCCGGGTCGGTCGAAACGCAGGCTGCTGGCGGCCGCGAGCGGCGCAGCGAGCGTGCCCATGTCGGCAAGGTGGCCAACGTAGACGATGTCAGCGCCTTGCTGGAGCGCAGGCGTCAGCGCGGACGCAGGCACGATCGAGGCACTTCGGCGCGTTCCAGTGGACTCGTGGGGGAGCGTCGCCTCGACGTTCCAGGCGGCGAGGGCGGTCGGCACCGGCGTGAAATGCAGGTCGAAGTCATAGAGCCGGTAGAACTGGTCGGGATGGCTGCGGATGTGCTGTCCCAGTTCCTCGCGCGAGGCGATGCGCGGGTCTAGGATCATGCGCTGCACGTTGCGCTGGTCGCCGGTTTCGGCGGCGGCATAGGCGTCGCCGGCCACGACCAGCACGGGGACGCCTGCGCCGAGATTGCGCCACAGTGCGGTGTTGCGCAGCCGTTCATCGTCGGGCTCGCCACCTGCCCCGTGCGACCATGGCCAGGCGTAAACCGCTAAACCGGCCGCGATGGCAAGGCAGCATAGCGCCAGCCCTAGCAGGGCCGGAACTGCGCCGGGCGGCATCCTTCGAAACCGCACCGGCGGCGGGGCGATGGCGGGCGCGCGGAGCGATGCTGTCTTGGCCAGGTCCGGTGCTGTAAAGCCTGCATTGGCCTGCGCGGCCTCGACCTCGGCAAGCACGAGGCGATATTCGCCCTTGGGAATGACGAGACGCGCACCGGGCTGCCCGCGATAGTGGTCTTCAAGGCGCTTGCGCAGGCGGTGGACATAAACGCGCACACCGGAGTCGGCGGCTGCGTCGGTCGATTCGTCGCCGCCGAACACGGCATGCGCGATCTCGATTTCCTTGGGCGCGCGTGCATCGCCCGATCGCGCGGCAAGGTAGTCGAACAGGCGCAACTGCACGGCTGAGCGGCTGGCGGCGAGAACCGCGCGTACGCGGGCAATCTCTTCGGCAAGGCGTGCTGACGCATGGTCGCCCGTGTCACCGGCTTTTGGCGGGGGATTTGCGGGGTTCTCCACGATCCGGTCTCTCCCTCATGGCCGGGTTCATCCGCGGCGACCGACGCGACATCGCTGTTGCTTTACCTGCATCGTGATGAAAACGCCAAATTTTGATTTACTTTAAGGTTAAAACAAAGTCTATGATGCGCCCAGCCTCGCTCCTCAAGGCGATGGCGCCAGCCTCTCGCCTGGCCAGCTCGGCGGGCGGCGCGAATCAATCGCCCTCGCCGTATCCAATGCTAGGCAAACTGGTGATCATAACAAAACAAAATATCTGAAAAACTGATATTTGTATAAATTATGCAACAATTGGGTTGATTTGTTGGCGCTACCTCGGTTTTGGGCTGCGCCTGGAAACTGCAAAAAAGGGCAGTTGCCCTCATAAATCAGCAAGATCGAGCTAAACCCCTTTTGTTGCAAATAATCAACAAAACAAGCATATTGCCATATAATGTAAACTAGGTAACACTATCGGCCACTCATAAGAGCCTCACTCGCGATACTCCAACAAGGAGGCGCGTTCCGCTATCGGGGAGTAGCATTATCATGACAGATCGTTCCGTTGCCGCGCGTCGCGCGGCCCTCCTTCTTGCGTCTTCAACAATCATCGCCCCGCTGGCCGCGCTGGCACAGCAGGTCGGCGATGTTGCCACGCCGCCGGGCGCGACCGTGCCGCCCACCGACACGCCGAGCAGCGGCCAGGTGGGAGAAATCATCGTTACTGCCACGCGCAAGGCACAGTCGCTGAGCCGTGTGCCTGCCAGCGTGGTCGCCAAGACCAGCGCCGAACTCGACGCGCAGGGCGTACGTTCGATTGCCGATATCGCCCAGATCACCCCGGGGGTCTCATTCGGCCAGACGGCAGTGCTCTATGGCACCGGCCAGACCACGATTGCGATCCGTGGCGTGGATTCCTCGTCGGGCATTCCCACCACCGGCGTCTATATCGACGATACCCCGGTGCAGACCCGCGTTGGCGTGAGCCCCTCGCTAAGCAATCCCTATCCGCAGGTCTTCGATCTCGAGCGCGTGGAAGTGCTGCGTGGGCCGCAGGGCACGCTGTTCGGCAGCGGGTCGGTGGGCGGCGCGCTGCGCTTCATCATGCCCAAGCCCAGCTATGATACGGTCTCGATGTACGACCGTGCCGAAGTGGCCACGACCAAGAACGGCGCCGAAAGCTATGAAGGCGGCGTGGCGGTGGGCGCGCCGATCATTACCGACAAGATCGGCTTCCGCGCCAGCGGCTGGATGCGTCACGACGGCGGTTACATCGATCGTCTCGATCGCACCACCAAGCAGGTGACGCAGAAGGACATCAACAGTTCGAATACGGTCTCGGCACGGCTGGCGGTGGGGGCGAAACCCACCGAGACGCTGACGATCACGCCCTCGATCTTCTACCAGTACCAGGACATCGCCGACGGGTCGCGGTTCGAGGTTGCGCAGTCCGACCTCTCGCGCGGGGACCAGCGGCTGAGCCTCAACACCAAGCCCGAGAGCCATTCCGACCGTTTCTATCTGCCTGCGCTCAAGGTCGAGCTGTCGCTGGGCGGGGCGACACTGGTGTCTGATACCTCGTATTTCCACCGTACCACGCGCACCCAGAGCGACGACGCCACGCTCAGCCTCTCGCTGTTCGGCAATATCGTCGGCACTATACCGGCCGAATTTGCCAACTACGCCCCGGGTACGGCCAGCAACACCAAGCAGACCGCGTTCACCCAGGAACTGCGTCTGCAGAATGACAACGCCAACGCGCGGTTCAACTGGATCATCGGCGCCTTCTACCAGCGCTCGTTCGTGCGCGACCAGTATGCTGGCAGCGATCCGCAGCTGCTCGACGTGGTCAACTATAGTCAGCGGCAGGCTGGTGACCCGGAATATGCATCGCTCGCCGATGCTTATGGTGTCGATCTCTATCAGGGGCGCTACAGCGTGTTTCAGCGCAACACGCACCGCGATCGCCAGGCAGCGGTCTATGCCCAGGCGGACTACGAGATCGTGCCGCGGGTGAAGCTCACGCTGGGCGGTCGCTACACCATCGCCAACTACAAGTTCGAGGGCTTCACTGCAGGCCCGCTCTATACCACCGCCGGCCACACCGACAGCCTCGGCGTGACCAGCCGCACTTTCACGCCGCGCGCGGGGGTGTCGTTCCAGGCCGATCGCAACAACCTGTTCTATGTCAGTGCGGCCAAGGGCGTGCGCGGACCAGGGATCTCGCCGCCGGTCGGGTTGACCTGCGCTGCCGACGCCGCAGCGATCGGGTTTGATCCGCTGGCGTCGCAGACGCTCAAGCCCGACTCGATCTGGAGCTATGAAGCGGGGGCCAAGAACCGGCTGTTCGGCGGCAAGCTGGCGGTCGATGCCTCGGCCTATCACATCGACTGGAACAACGTGCAGACGCTGTTCTCGCTGCCGACCTGCTCGATCTATGCCGCGCTCAACCTGGGCAAGGCTAAGATCGACGGCTTCGATCTGTCGCTGGCCGCCAAGCCCATCCCGGCTCTGACGCTGGGGGCCTCGGTGGCCTATACCAATGCGCGCTATACCACCGCGATCCCGGGCCCCGGCGGCACCACGATCCGTCGCGCGGGCGAGCCTTTCGCGGTGGCCCCGTGGTCGCTGCAGCTCAATGCCGAGCTGGTCGAGCCGGTGGGATCGGTCGATGGCTACGCCCGTGCCGACTATTCCTATAGCAGCCACAACAACACGCCGATCGATACGAACTCCCCGCTGGTCGATCCCGCACTGCCGCGTCCGCCCGCCACGTCGCAGATCGACCTGCGCGCTGGCGGCCGGTTCAAGGCGGGCAAGGCTGATATCGACCTCAGCGTCTTCGTCAACAATGTAACCGACAGCCAGCCGATCTTGGGGCTCTACCACGATTCGCCGATATCGACCTGGTACCGTGCCGGCAGCTTCCGCCCGCGCACCATCGGCCTGACGCTGACGGCACGGCAGTGATGGCCTTCACTGCGGCACAGCGGCGCATCATCGCCACACTGGCAATCGCCGGGGCGCTCGTCGCCGCCCCGGCGATTGCATCTGCACCTGCGCAAGAGCCCGATATTTCGGGGGTGTGGAACCGCTATCCGCCCTATCCCGGCACGTTCTCGGGCCAGCCTGACCCGGCCGAGTTGCAGGTCGTGCCGCCGCCGCTGCGCGCACCATACCTCGCGCAGTGGCAGGCGATGGAGCAGCGCCGCGCCGCTGCAGATGCTGCCGGCAAGCCTTTGCCCACGCCGAGTTCGCAGTGCCTGCCCGAGGGCGTGCCTGGGATCATGGGCGCGCATTATGCGCTGCAGATTCTGCAGAACCCGGCATTGCGGCAGGTGACCGTGCTGGCCGAGTTCATGTCGCAGGTCCGGCGCATCTACCTTGACGAAGCGTTGCCGCCGGTGGAGGCGATCAACCCCGGCTATTTCGGTCGGTCGGTTGGACGCTGGGAAGGCGGAGTGCTCGTGGTTGAAACCGCCGGCGTGCGTGAGGATGTCCGCTATGAGGACATCCCGCATTCGCCCGCGATGCATGTGGAGGAACGTCTGCACCTGCGGGCTGATGGCATCCTCGCCGACGATGTGACCATTACCGACCCACAGTACCTCACCGCACCCTATCGTTTCACCTTCCTCTACAAGCGCGAGCCGGCGAGCTACCGCATCGAAGAATACGTCTGTGATGGCGAGCGCACGGTGGTGGGGACTGACGGCAGCCTTGAGATGAAAACCGAGCCCACGCCATGAGGGGCTACCCTGTCCACGCCGCCTAGCCTGCGCGCGCAGGCATAGCGACGCGCACGGCGAAGTTTCGGTAAGCGCCGCCGGAACCCGG
>NZ_KE148522.1:0-3271 GCF_000410615.1 Novosphingobium sp. B-7
CCTGCGGCCCTTCGCCCAGGCTGGCCTGCGGCGTGGCGCCGGCGGCAGGCGCGACATCGTCGGCCGCGCGATAGGCGGTGGCCACAGGGGCGGCCGGGCGATGGAAATCGGGGCCGACCGTGCATCCGGCAACCAGTGCAGCCGGAAAGAAAGCCAACGGAACAAGGCATCGTCTGGCGCGCATCGGTCAATCCATGTGCAGATGAAGATCGTCACCATCCCGGCTGCGGCGCGGGCCGCGCAGGAACAGCAGCAGCGGAATGGCCAGCAGCGTGACCAGGAACAGCGCCCAGAACGCATCGATATAGCCGACCATGGCTGCCTGGTTGGTGATTGCCGCGTTGATCCGCGCCACCTGGTCTGCGGCATGGAAATCCAGCCCCGGCGCTGTCCAGGCCAGCACGGGATTGTCGGGCCGCACGCCTTCGACCAGGCGGGCATGCACCGTGGCGGTGTTGCGCACGGTCATCGCCTGCAGCACCGAAATGCCGATGGCCGAGCCGATATTGCGGATCAGCGTGAACATCGCCGCGCCTTCGTTGCGGAACCGCGCGTCGAGCGTGGCAAACGTGATGGTGGACAGCGGCACAAAGATCATGCCCGTCCCCAGACCCTGGATGAAGCCCGACCAGATCATCAGGCTTTCATCCATGCCCAGCGAAAACGCGCTCATCCGATACATCGACCAGGCGCTCAGGATAAACCCGATCAGGATCAGCAGCCGCGCATCGACACGCTTGATCAGCCGCCCGGCCAGCATCATCGCGATCAGCGAACCCACCCCGCGCGGCGCGGTGACGAGGCCGGTCAGCACCACCGGATAGTGCATCAGCCCTTCCAGCATGGGCGGCAGCAGGGCGAGCACCGAAAAGATCAGCACGCCCAGGAAAAAACCGAAGATCGAACCCAGCGTGAAATTGCGGTTGGCAAACAAGGCCAGATCGATGAACGGGCGCCGCGCCGTCAGGATGTGCACCACGAACAGATAGGCAAAGAGCAGCGCGAGCATGGCCTCGACCACGATCTCGGTGGCGCTGAACCAGTCCTTGGTCTGTCCGCGATCGAGCATCAGTTGCAGCGAACCCACCGCCAGGCCCAGCATGGCAAAGCCGAATAGGTCGAGCCGGGTCTGCGTACGTTGCGGGCTTTCCTTGAGGAACAGCGACAAGCCGGCAAAGGCCAGCGCGCCGATCGGCAGGTTGATGAAAAACACCCACCGCCACGTCAGGTTATCGGTCAGCCAGCCACCCAGCGCCGGGCCCACGATCGGCCCCAGCACCGCGCCCATCGACCACACCGACATAGCCGGGCCATGGCGCTCGGGCGGGTTGATATCGAGCAGGATGGCCTGGCTCATCGGCACCAGCGCCGCGCCGAACACGCCCTGCAACAGGCGGAATCCCACGATTTCGGTAAGATTGGTGGCCATGCCACACAGGCCCGAGGCGATGGTGAACCCCACGATCGACCACAGCATCAGCCGCCGCCGGCCAAACCGCCCGGCCAGCCACCCGGTCAGCGGCGTGCAGATCGCGGCGGCGACGATGTACGAGGTCAGGACCCAGGTGATCTCGTCGGCCGAGGCCGAGACGCTGCCCTGGATATGCGGCAGGGCGACGTTGGCGATCGTGCTGTCGAGCGAGTTCATCACCGTCGCGGCCATGACCGAGGCGGTGACCATGCGCCGCACCCCGGCCGGCGGATAGCCCGCGGTCATCAGTGCGCCGCCTGCCCGCTGCCGGCACCCCTGGTATCGACCGTCACTTCCGCGCTCAAACCGGCATGGAGCGGCACCCCGGCGGGCGGGTTCTCGATCTCGAACTCCACCGGCAGGCGCTGCACCACCTTTACCCAGTTGCCCGTGGCGTTTTCGGCCGGCAGCAGGGCAAAGCTGTTGCCGGTGCCAGGGCTGAAACTCGCCAGGCGCGCGCGCAGATGCAGCGAGGGAAAGGCATCGAGCCGCACCGTGGCGGGTTGCCCGATGCGCATCTGATCAAGCTGGTTTTCCTTGAAATTCGCCTCGATCCACAGATGCGTGCCGGCCAGGGTAAACACCGGCTTGGCCGCCGTGACATAGCTGCCCACCTGCAATTGCGGCACCTTGGTCACCACGCCATCCTGCGCGGCGCGCACCACCGTGTAAGACAGGTTGAGCCGCGCTTGATCGAGGGCCGCCTGCGCGCGGCGGACGGCAGGTTGGTCGGCGATCGGCGCATCGACCTTGCCCGAAAGCGCGGCCGCCAGGCTGGCATTGTGCTGTTGCGCGGCGGCCACGGCGGCGCGCGCGGTGCGCTCGGCCAGCACGGCCTGATCGGCTTGGTTCTGCGAGGAAATGCTCTGTGCCAGCAAGGCCTTCTGCCGCGCCGCCTCGCGCATGGCATAGTCCAGCTGGGCGCGCGCCGTCGTCAGTTCCGATTGGCCTTGGGCATAGGTGGCGCGCTGCGCCTCTACCTGGGTGCGGGCATTGGCCAAGTCTGCCTCGGCCGCCGCCACGGCCACCTGGAACGGCGCGGGATCGATGCGGAACAGCACGTCGCCTTTCTTGACGCGGCTGTTTTCATGCACCTCCACCGCGATCACCGGACCGCTTACATTGGCGCTGACGGCGACAAGGCCGGCCTGGATATAGGCGTTGTCGGTGGTTTCGTGCCCCTGGCTGCCCAGATAGAGCCAGGTTCCCACCGCCGCTGCGATTACCACTCCGCCGATCAACAGGGGCAGGCGCCACCGCTGCCGCCGTGCCGGCGGTGCCGGATCTGCCACCACGTTGGCGTTCGGGCCACTGCCCGCCACATCATCTCGTGCCATTCTTTTGCCCACATCGCGCCCCGGCGCGCAAAGACGCCGTTTCGGGGTTCTCGTATCGCTGCATGCCCATAAGTCGAATGATTATTTGGCGATTTAGATATAAGCAGTGTGCATGATGGCTCTCGATCTCAACCTGCTGCGCGTGTTCGATGCGCTGATGGAAACCCGCAGCGTGACCCGCGCGGCGCGCCAGCTCGGGCTGACCCAGCCCGCGGTCAGCCATGCCCTGGCGCGCCTGCGCCGCGCGATGGACGATCCGCTGTTCCTGCGTCAGCAAAGCGGCTTGCAACCCACTGCGCGCGCAGAGGAAATCGCCGGCGGCGTGCGGCGTGGCCTGGCCCAGTTCCAGGCGGCCCTGGCCCCCACCGCGTTCGAACCGGCGCGCGCCGACCGCACGTTCACCTTGGCGGCCAGCCCCTATTTCTGCCACCTGATGGTGCCGGCCCTGGTGGCGCATGTGCGG
>NZ_KE148522.1:3486-12847 GCF_000410615.1 Novosphingobium sp. B-7
GCCACTGGCCGCGATCGATCCCGCCGCGCGGATCACCATTACGCCCGGCGGCCCGGCGCCGCTGCCGGGCTTTCCCGCCGGGATCGGCGCCACGGCGCAGGCGGATCTGGGCGATTGGCGCACCACCCCCACCGTACCCAGCCGCATCACCGTCTATGAATCGCAGACCGCCGTGGCCCTGGTGGCGCGCACCGATCTGGTCGCCCGCGTTTCCGCGCGCATCGCCGCGCCGGCGGTGGCGCGCGGCGATGTCGTCGTGCTCGATGGGGTGGATGAGGAAGTGCGCATTCCCATCGCGCTGATCTGGCACGCCCGCCAGCGCGCAGACCAGGGCCTAGCCTGGCTGCGCGCGACGATCCGCGCCTTATAGCTTAGACCAGGCGCTCCACGATCGTGACGTTCGCCACCCCGCCGCCCTCACACATGGTCTGCAGGCCATAGCGACCACCCGTGGCCGACAGGGCGTGCAACAGCGTGGTCATCAGCTTGGTGCCCGACGCCCCCAGCGGATGGCCCAGGGCAATCGCGCCGCCGCGCACATTGAGGCGCGCCGGATCGGCCCCAAGCGCGGCCAGCCAGGCCATCGGGATGGAGGCAAACGCCTCGTTCACCTCGAACAGGTCGATATCGCCCAGCGCCATGCCGGCGCGTTGCAGCGCGCGGCGCGTGGCTGGGATCGGTTCTTCCAGCATGATCACCGGATCGCCGGCGGTCACCGTCAGGTTGACGATCCGGGCGATAGGCGAAAGGTTGTAGCGCTTGAGCGCCGCTTCGCTTGCCACCAGCACGCCCGATGCGCCATCGGTCATCTGGCTGGCGTTGCCCGCCGTGAGCGAGCCGCCTTCGGTCAGGGGCTTGAGGCCGGCCAGCGCATCCAGCGAGGCATCGGCGCGGACGCCTTCATCGCGTGCAAACGGACCCTCTGCCGTCATCACCGGCACGATTTCAGCGTCGAAATGCCCTGCCGCGATCGCTGCAGCGGCCTTCTCGTGGCTGGCCAGGGCATAGGCGTCCATCGCCTCGCGGCTGAAGCCATACTTGTCGGCAATCGCCTGGGCGCCATGGAACTGGTTGAAGGCCGGCACGCCAAAGCGGGTCTGCACCGATTCCGGCCAGGGGCCCTGGCCCAGCCCCGCCGCTGTGTGCAGCGCCACGTTCGACCCCATCGGCACGCGCGTCATGCTTTCCACGCCGGCGGCGATGACCACGTCCTGGGTTCCGCTCATCACCGCTTGCGCGGCAAACTGCAGTGCCTGTTGCGACGATCCGCACTGGCGATCGATCGTCACGCCCGGCACCGATTGCGGCAGGTTGGACGCCAGCACCACGTTGCGGCCCAGGGCCGAACCCTGTTCGCCCGCCTGGGTAACGCAGCCCAGGATCACGTCATCCACGCCCGCCGGGTCCATCCCCGCGCGCGCGATCAGGGCATTGAGCACCACAGCACCAAGATCGGCCGGATGCACGCCAGACAGCGCGCCCTTGCGCCGGCCGCCGGCAGTGCGCGCGGCGGCCACGATATAGGCTTCAGGCATAAGTCATCGGTCCTTGTTGATCAGGAAAAGGCACGCCGCCACTCAGCGCGGCGCCATGCGGATGCCGCCATCGAGGCGCACATCCTCACCATTGAAATAGCTGTTTTCGATCAGCCCGATCGCCGCCGCGGCATATTCGGCCGGCATGCCAAAGCGCTTGGGAAACGGCACCGATGCCGCCAGCGTTTCCTTTACCGCGTCGGGCGCGGCATTCATCAGCGGGGTATCGAAAATGCCCGGTAGGATAGTGTTGATCCGCACGCCATCGCCCATCAGATCGCGTGCAATGGGCAGGGTCATGCCGACGATGCCACCCTTGGAAGCCGAATAGGCGGCCTGGCCCACCTGGCCATCCTCGGCCGCGACCGAGGCGGTCATCACGATTGCGCCGCGCTCGCCATCCTCGCCAGGTTCCAGCGTAAGCATGCCGGCTGCCGCCTTGGCAACGCAGCGGAACGTGCCGACCAGGTTTACCTGAATAACCGAATTGAACGCATCGAGCGGGAAATGCCCGATCGTGCCATCCTTGCGCGATCGTGCGGCGGTCTTGGCGGGAAAGCCGATGCCGGCGCAGCACACCAGCACGTTTTCCTGGCCATGGGCGGCGCGTGCGGCGGCAAACCCGGCATCGACCGATGCTTCGTTGGTCACGTCAACCTGCGCGAAATGGCCGTCGATTTCCGCCGCCAGGCTGCTGCCCAGGGTTGCATTGAGATCGAACAGCGTCACCTTGGCGCCGCGTGCTGCCAAGGCGCGCGCAGTCGCGGCGCCCAGGCCCGATGCGCCGCCGGTGACCACGGCAACAGTGGATGGTCCAATTTTCATCTGATCGGCTTCCTCTCGATTAGGCGTAAGCGGTAATGCGCTCGATGATGATCGCCGGGGCCATGCCGCCGGCTGCGCACATCGTGGCCAGGCCCAGGCGCTGGCCGGTGCGCTCCAGCTCGTCCAGCAACGTGCCCACCAGGATAGCGCCGGTCGCGCCGATTGGGTGGCCCAACGCGATGGCCCCGCCGTTGACGTTGACCTTGTCGCGATCGAGCCCCAGGTCGCGGATGACCTTTTCCGGCACCACGGCAAACGCCTCGTTGATTTCCCACAGATCGATGTCTGCAATGGTGAGCCCGGCACGGGCCAGGGCCTTGCGGGCGGCGGGCACCGGCGCGTTGAGCATCAGCGTGGGATCATCGCCCGCGTTCACCGCCGCCACCACCCGGGCGCGGGGCACCAGGCCATGGCGCTCGCCAAATGCGCGGGAGCCGACCAGTACGGCTGCGGCGCCATCGACCACGCCCGAACTGCTGCCGGCGTGATGCACCGGCACGATCTCAAGATCGGGATAGCGCCGCGCGATCTGCCGGCGAAAGGTATCGCCGGCCGCATTGTAGGGCATGTCCATCAAGTCGGCGAAGGCAGGCTTGAGCTGTGCCAGGCTTTCGGCCGTGGTCTGCGGGCGGGGAAACTCCTCGTGGTCGAGCACCACCGCCCCGGCGTCGTCGAGCACAGGCACGACCGAGCGGGCAAAGCGCTTTTCGGCGATGGCAATCGCCGCGCGACGCTGGCTTTCAGCGGCAAAGGCATCGAGCGCCTCGCGCGTGATCCCCTCCATGCTGGCGACCGCATCGGCACACACGCCCTGGTGCGATTGCGGATGACGCTGGTCGAGCCGGTCATTGCCCGCCCCCATCATCGTCGGGCCAAGCCCGGCCGCGACTTCGGCGCGCTCGCGATCGGCGGTGAAGCTCATCATTTCGGTGCCGCCGGCGATCACCGCATCTTCCAGACCGGCCATCACCTGCCCGGCGGCGAGCGCAATGGCGGTAATGCCGCCGCCGCAGAACCGATCGAGCGTCATGCCCGAGGTCTGCACGTCCATCCCGGCGTCGAGCAGGGCCATGCGGGCAAGGTCGCCGCCCTGCTTGCCGCGCTGCGAGGAGGTGGACCAGATCACATCGTCGATCACGGCGCCCGCGAGACCGTTGCGGGCGACGAGAGCCTCAAGCACTGTTGCCGCGAGGTGCTGCGGGTGAAGATGGGCGAGTGCGCCCTTGCCCGACTTGCCGATGCCGCGCGGCGTCCGCACCGCGTCAAAGATATACGCATTGCCCATGGCGAGTCGGCCTCCTCTGGCTGCATCGATCTTTATTAATCGATTGATTGGTTTTGTAGAGCGCCTTTTACGCAAACCGCGTCGCTTGTAAACCGCCTTGACGCGCGCATTCGCTCCCGACGCGCGCAGTCGAGGAAAAAAGATCAATTTCTCAGCGGTTCAGTCTTTGCCCGGGCGCAATCCGCGCAGGAACAGGTCGCGCAGCAGCGTGGCGTAGGCCTGCTTGATTCCCACGTCGACCTTGGCCACACCCAGCGTGGTGGGCACCGAATAGGCGGCGAAGAAGATATGATCGGCCGCGCCGACCAGCGCGTAATAGAGCAAGGCCGGATCGACATCGACCATTGTGCCTTCGCGCACGCCCTGGGCCACGATCTGGCGATAGGCGGCCATCATCGGCGTGATGAACATGTCCGACACGCGCGCGCTGGCTTCCGGTCCGCCGGCTTCGACCATGTAATGCACCAGCCGGTTGAGATAGGGCGAGCGGTAATAGGCGTTGACGATCCCCTCGACGTGGATCGTCATCTTGCGCTCGGCCGAGACATCCATCGCCACCAGTGCGTCGAGACCGCTCATCTCCCGTTCGGCCTCGCGCTCCAGCAAGGCCATCAGCAGTCCCTGCTTGTCGCCGAAATAATACTTGATCATCGCGGAGTTGACGCCGGATCGCCGCGAGATTTCGCTCAGCGAGGCTTCGATCTGGGTGGCTTCGGACAGGATTTCTGCCGTGGCATTGAGCAGCGCGGTACGTGCCGTCTCGCGCCGGGCGGCACGCAGGGTTCCTTCGCGGGCGATTTCGGATGCCGTCGTCATCCCAGCAGTCATAAACCGATCAATTAACATCGCAAGGGGGGATGCAGGCGGGCGCGGCGGAGAATTCTCCGAAGCAGGCGTATTGACACCGCCGCGCGACCGCCGATAGAAGTTAGCCAATCGATCGATTAACTTTGACGAATGGGCGCGCCGGACTTCCTGCCGATCAGACGCCCGCCATACCGAGAGAGGATACCCCATGAGGCTTCAGGTGGTTACCGCGCGACTCGCATTCCTGCTAGGATGTGCATGGTCCCCCGCTTTGGTTCATGCGCAAGCTACGCCTGATGTGTCGGCCGAAGCCACGCCCGCAGCCGCGCCCGGCGACATTATCGTCACCGCGCAGCGGCGCTCGCAGTCGATCCAGACCGTGCCGATCGCGATCACTGCGCTCAGCGGCGACCAGTTGGGCAACAAGGGCGTGACCAATGCCAATCAGCTTGGCCAGATCGTGCCCAACCTGCAGATCAACAGCGCCATGGGCGATACCCAGCCCAACTTTGCGCTGCGCGGGGTCAGCGTGGCCAACGAATATAACCCGAACCAGGTCTCGCCGATTGGCGTCTATATCGACGACGTGAATATGGTGAACCGCGTGGGCCAGGGCGGCGGGCTCTATGATCTTCAGCGCGTGGAAGTGCTGCGCGGGCCACAGGGTACGCTGTTTGGCCGCAATACCACAGGTGGTGCGATCAACTTCATCACCAACACCCCGACGCTGTCAGGCAATCGCGGCTATGCCGAAGCCGGATATGGCAATTTCAACACGTTCAAGGCGCAAGGCGCGCTCGAAACCACGATGGTGGAAGACGAACTCGGCTTCCGCGTAGCCGCCACTTATGAAAAGGGTGACGGCAAGTTCCGCAACATCTATCTCGGCCAGCCCGACGCCGGCTCGGTCGATAGCCTCCAGGTGCGCGGCACGCTGCATATCCGCCCCGGCGCAGGCCCGCTGGATATCGTGATCAAGGCCTATGCCAGCCGCGCCAATGGCACGCAGCAGCCGATCAAGGGGCTTGCCGCCACCGCCGCGCCCGGTTTCTTTGAAATCAACGAAAATCGCATCGGTCAAAACCGCACGCGGCAATACGGGACCTCGGCCAAGATTTCCTACGAACTGTCGCCGCGCCTCTCGTTCACGTCGATCACCGCCATCGGCAATGGCCTGCTCGACGCCGCATTCGATGCCGACGGTTCGCCACTCGATATCCTCGATCTTCAACAGAAGGCCAAGTTCGACCAGTTCAGCGAGGAAGCCCGCTTCAATTACGAAGGCAAGGCGGTCAAGGCCGTGGCCGGCGTGTTCTATGGCTGGGACAAGACCGTCTCTGACAACGGCTTCGATATCGGCAGCGCCATCGCGCCCGGCGTGGACGGTGGGTTCTTCCAGCATTTCCGCCAGGTGCGGCGTACTTATGCGGTGTTCGGGCAGACCGACGTGAACCTGACGCCCAAGCTCGTGGCCACGGTCGGCCTGCGCTACAGCGCCGATCGCTCGGCCTATGACGATGGCTATGCCTATCTCTTCATGGGCGCTTTCGGCGGCACGCGCACGCCACTGTTCACCACGGTGCCCTGCACCACGGGTGTCGGCACCTGCCCTTATGACGCCAACGCGCGCTATGCCATCAAGGGGCGCAACAATGCGCTCACCGGCCGCGCCGCGCTGACCTATACGTTCGACAGCGGTACGCTGCTCTATGCCAGCTATAACCGCGGCTATCGTTCCGGCGCGTTCAACGGCGGTGGCTACACCAATTCGGCCGGGATTACCTATATCAAGCCGGAATACGTCAACGCCTATGAAATCGGCGCCAAGGGGCGTTTCCTCGATCGCCGGCTGTCCCTCGCCCTCGCCGCCTTCTATTACGATTACCAGAACCAGCAGTTGCAGGATACGCGGCCCGGTCCGGTCTCGTTCCTGCTCAACGCGCCCAAGTCGGAAAGCTATGGCTTCGAAGGCGAGGCGACCTATCGCGCCTCTTCGCGCTTCTCGGTTAATGCGTCGGTCGGCTATCTCCACGCCACCTACAAGGAACTCACGCTTTCCGGCACGAACCTTGCCGGCAACGACCTGCCTTTCGCGCCGCGCTGGACCGCGCAGGGTGGGTTCGACTGGGCACCGTTCGACATTGCCGGCGGGCCGCTGACCTTCTCTCCCAACCTCAACTACGTCAGCCGCCAGTTCTTCTCGCCGTTCAACGCCGTCAACGCCGCTGGCGGTGCCCAGGTCAATTCCGAATTGCAGCAAGGCGCCTACATCAAGGTCAACGGCGCGATCACCTGGACGCGCGGCAACGTCACGCTGCGGGCTTGGGTGCAGAACCTGTTGCAGGAAAAAACCCTGGCCTACGGCCTCGATCTGCGCGGCGCCGGCTTCCCGTTCAACTATCTCGTCCCGGCCCAGCCCCGTACCTATGGCGGGTCGGTTCGTTTCACGTTCTGATCCCGGCACCAGGAGCCTTCATGATCCCTATCGAGACCCGGCCCGCCGCCAGCGACGAACTCGCGCTGTTCCGTGATGCCGTGCGCAAGTTCTTTGCCGCCCACTTGCTGCCCAACCTTGACCGTTGGGAGGAGCAGGGCATTGTCGACCGCGCCTTCTGGCACGCCGCCGGGGAAGCGGGCCTGCTCTGCCCCACCGCGCCCGAGGTCCATGGCGGGCTGGGTCTCGATTACCGCTACAACGCCGTCATCGGCGAGGAACTGGCCTATACCGGCAGTTCGGCGGGCCTGGTCCTGCAATCAGACATCGTGCTGGACTACATCGTCCACTATGCGTCCGAGGAGCTCAAGGCACGCTGGCTGCCGCGCATGATCACCGGAGAAGCGATCGTCGCCATCGCCATGACCGAGCCGGGCACGGGCAGCGATCTTCAGGGCATCCGCACCACGGCGGTGCGGGATGGCGACGCCTATGTGATCAACGGCAACAAGACCTACATCACCAACGGTCAACTCGCCGATCTGGTGATCGTGGTGGCCAAGACCGATCCGGCGGCCGGGGGCAAAGGCATTTCCCTGATCCTGGTGGAGGCGGATCGGCCCGGTTTTTCCCGTGGTCGCAATCTCGACAAGATCGGCCAGCACTCGGCCGATACTTCCGAACTGTTCTTCAGCGACGTGCGCGTACCGGTCGAAAACCGGCTGGGCGAGGAAGGCGCCGGCTTTGTCTATCTCATGGCACAATTGCCGCAGGAACGCCTGTCGATCGCCATCAGCGCGCAGGCCCTGGCGCAGCGCGCGTTTGACGAGGCCGTGGCGTTCACCAAGGATCGCAAGGCTTTCGGCAAGACGGTGTTCGATTTCCAGAACACCCGGTTTCAGTTGGCCGCGCTCCAGGCAGAACTGCAAGTGGGCTGGAGCCATATCGACTGGGCGCTGGAACGCCACGTGGCGGGGAAGCTGACCACTGCCGAGGCTTCTGCGGCCAAGCTCTATCACACCGAGTTGCTCGGACGCGTGGCGGACGCGGCGCTGCAATTGCATGGCGGCGCGGGCTACATGAACGAGTATCCGATCGCCCGGATCTGGCGCGATGCGCGCGTGATGCGGATCTATGGCGGCACGTCGGAAATCATGAAGGAAGTGATTGCCCGCAGTCTCTGACGGCTGTTCGGCAATCCGGGAAAAAGGCGCCGCCCGATCGTTGGATCGGGCGACGCCTTCTTGCGTTCAGAGGAAAGTTTCGCCTGCCGCTGCCTTGGTGCGCAGCAGGTTGGACACCGTGATCGGCGCACCTTGGGCAATCTGCTCGTCCAGCGCGGCCACGATCCGCACCAGGCCGCAGTGGTCGCCCCAGAGCATCGGCCCACCGGTATAGACCGGCCAGGCATAGCCCGCCACAAGCGCCATATCGATGTCTGACGCACGCAGCGCGATGCCTTCTTCCAGCAGCTTGGCCCCTTCGTTGACCACCGGGAAGAGCAGGTGCTCGATGATATCCTGCGCCGACAGCGTGGGGGCAGGCTGGCCCGAGCGTGCGGCAAAATCGCGGATCGTGGCTTCGGCGAAAGCCGAGGGCGTGCCGCGCCGCTGCGCGTCATAGTCGTAATAGCCGCTGCCCGATTTCTGGCCCAGGCGCCCGGCTTCGCACAGCACTTCCTGCACCGTGCGCCCGGCGGTGTTTTCCTTATCCCAGCCAATCACATCCAGGCCAACAAGGTCCATCATCTGGAACGGCCCCATCGGAAAGCCATAGCCGACCATGGCCGCGTCCACGTCCCACGGCATCACGCCCTGCTCCAGCAGGCGATCGGCCGCTTCGCTGCGCCGCGCCATCGCCCGGTTGGCAATGAAGCCATCACACACGCCCGACAGCACCGCCACCTTGCCCAGCTTGCGGCCCAGGGTCATGGCGGTCTGGATCACGCGGTCGCTGGTCCTGGCCCCGCGCACCACCTCGAGCAGGCGCATGATGTTGGCCGGGGCAAAGAAGTGCAGCCCGACCACGTCCGCCGGGCGGGCGGTGACGGCGGCAATCGCGTCAAGATCGAGGAACGAGGTGTTGGACGCCAGCACCGCGCCCGGCTTGGCCAGCGCATCGATCTGGCGGAACACCTGCTGCTTCAAGTCAAGCCGTTCGAACACGGCTTCCACCACCAGATCGGCATGCGACACGGCATCGAGCGCCGCGGCCGAGGCAAAGGCGGCCAGGCGCGCGTCGCGCACGCCTGGCGTGATCCGGCCCTTGCTGGCCAGCGCCTCCAGCGTGGCGCGCACATGCGCGGCGCCACGCTCCAGCGCTGCCGGGTTCACGTCGATCATCGTCACCGGAAAGCCGGCGTTGAGGAAGGCCAGGGTGATGCCGCTGCCCATCGTGCCCGCGCCCACCACCGCGACCGAGGCAATCGCCACTTCGCCGCAATCGCGCGCCACCGGCACTTTGGCGGCGGCGCGT
>NZ_KE148522.1:13043-16227 GCF_000410615.1 Novosphingobium sp. B-7
CGACGGCTTCCTGCGGGGTAAGGTCGGCCGGCAAGTCGCGCGTGCGGCGCAGTGGGGCGCCGCTTGCCACCAGTTCGCGGGCATAGGCCACAGCCTCGGCGCGCATGTCCTGGCCTTCCAGCACGCGATCGATCAGGCCGATGCGCAGGGCCTGCGCCGCACCGACCGGTTTGCCGCCGACGATCAGGTCCAGCGCCTGGGCCACGCCGATCAGGCGCGGGGCGCGCTGCGTGCCGCCGGCGCCAGGCAACAGGCCCAGCGCCACTTCGGGCAGCCCGAGCTTGGCGGTGGGCACGGCGACGCGATAATGGCAGGCCAGCGCCAGTTCCAGCCCGCCACCCAGCGCCGTGCCATGGATCGCGGCAACGATCGGCTTGCTCGCGCCGTCAAACCGATCGAACATGTCATGCAGGCCAGGCGCGGCAAAGGGCTTGCCGAACTCGGTGATATCGGCCCCGGCAAAGAACGTGCGCCCCGCACACAGGATCACCACGGCGGTCACTGCCGGATCGGCCAGAGCCTTGCCCATGGTTTCGTGGATCGCCTGGCGCACCGCCTGGCCCAGCGCATTGACCGGGGGCGAATCGATGGCGAGCACGGCCACGCCGTCCTCGTGCGTCAGGGTGCAAAGCGGATTGGTCATCGATCGGAAAGCCTCTCACCATGGCGCCCGGAAACAGCCCCGGACTGCCTTGATGGCTGGCTTAAAAACTCCACATGACGAAGTCAATTGATCGATCAGTTAAGTTCAGTATTGCGCCCCTGGCCCGGTCATGGCTATGCTGCTGGCCAGACGATCGCCGGCCACGGCGCGCGTCCGCAACGGCGCTCCTGCAAGAAACCGCGCCGCCCGAAACGAGAGGTTGTCGATGCACCCCAGCGAGTTTGCCCGCGCCACGCCGGACAAGGCAGCCATCATCATGGCCGGCTCGGGCCAGACCATCACCTTCGCGCAGCTGGAAGCCCGTTCCAACCAGGGCGCGCATCTGTTGCGTGGCGCCGGGCTGCAACCGGGCGCGGTGGTGGCGATCATGCTGGAAAACGACGCGCGCTATCTCCAGATCACCTGTGCGGCCCATCGCGCCGGGCTTTATTTCGTGTGCCTGTCCACCCGCCTCGCCCCTGCCGAGATTGCCTATATCCTGCAGGACAGCGGTGCCCAGATGCTGATCGCCTCAGGCACGCTGGCACCGCTGCTGCAAACGCTGGGTGATGCCGCGCCGGCCTTGCGCTATACGCTTGGGCCGGCTGTTCCGGGCTGGCAGACTTGGGAAGACGCTACCGCCTCGCTGCCGATCACGCCGATTGCAGACGAGCGCGCCGGGATCGACATGCTCTATTCCTCGGGCACCACCGGCCGTCCCAAGGGCATCAAGCCGCCCCTGCCGAGCGATCCCGCGATCACCACGCCCTCTCCGCTGGGCACCATCTGCGCGCGGCTGGGGTTCGGGGTCGAGACGGTCTATCTCAATCCCGCGCCGCTCTATCATGCCGCGCCGCTGCGCTGGTGCCGCGAAGTACTGGCGCTGGGCGGCACGGTGGTAATCATGGAAAAGTTCGATCCCGAAGCGGCCCTGGCGCTGATCGCGCGCTATCGCGTCACGCACAGCCAGTGGGTGCCCACCCATTTTGTGCGCATGCTCAAGCTGCCGGACGAAGCACGCGCGCGCCACGATTGCTCGTCGCTGCGCCTCGCGATCCATGCCGCTGCGCCCTGCCCGGTGCCGGTCAAGCAGGCCATGATCGACTGGTGGGGCCCGATCCTGTTGGAATACTATTCCGGCACCGAAGCGATCGGCATGACACTGATCACCGCGCCCGAATGGCTGGCCCATCCCGGTTCGGTGGGACGCGCGATGATCGGCACGCTGCACATCTGCGATGAGGACGACAACCCCCTGCCCCCGCGCCAGGAAGGGCTGGTGTGCTTTGCCGATGGCCCGGCCTTTTCCTATCACAACGACCCCGAAAAGACCGCCGCAGCCCACAATCGCCATGGCTGGGCCACGTTTGGCGACGTGGGCTGGCTTGACGAGCACGGCTATCTCTATCTCACCGATCGCAAGAGCTTCATGATCATCTCTGGCGGGGTCAACATCTATCCGCAGGAAATCGAGAACGCCCTGGTGGTCCACCCGCGCATCGCCGATGCTGCCGTGGTTGGCGCGCCCGATGCGGAAATG
The DNA here is from genome assembly GCF_000410615.1 of Novosphingobium sp. B-7. NCBI lineage: Bacteria > Pseudomonadati > Pseudomonadota > Alphaproteobacteria > Sphingomonadales > Sphingomonadaceae > Novosphingobium > Novosphingobium sp. B-7. The sequence goes on from NZ_KE148522.1 coordinate 15,227, forward strand.
GGCGAATGCGTGGTCGCGGTGATCCAGCCCATGGACATGGCCGATGCCACCCCGGCTTTTGCCCGCGCGCTGATCGACTGGCTGCGGCCACAGCTTTCCGGGGTCAAGATCCCGCGCCGCGTGGAATTCATGGCCGAACTGCCGCGCCATCCCACCGGCAAGCTCTACAAGCGCCTGCTACACGATCGCTATCGCCAGCCTGACGCCGCACTGCCGGCGCTGCTGGCATAGCGCCTGCCAATTTGACCAGACACAAGACCGGAGAGTGCCAAGATGAGCGGGTTTGTCGTCAACCAGATCGCCGATCCCACGCTGTATGGAGACCCACAGCGGCTTCACCAGTTCTATGACTGGCTGCGCCGCGAACATCCGGTCGCCTGGGCCGATCCTGAGGGCTTCCGCCCGTTCTGGGTGGTCTCGCGCCACGCCGATATCCGCGAACTGGAACGCCAGCCCGAAATCTTCAACGCCGGCCCGCGCATGACTCTGCTGCCGATCCCGGTGGAGCAGGCCAACGTGGCGATCTTCGGCGTCGAGTCCGGGGTTTTCCCACTCACCGCGATGGACGGCGCCCACCACCAGGCGATGCGCGCGCTGACCCAGGATTTCTTCCTGCCCAAGAACATCCGCAAGCTGGAAAGCGCCATCGCGCAGCATGCTGCCGCGTTTGTGGCGCGCATGGCGCAGGATGAAGGGCAATGCGACCTCGCCACCGATATCGCCTTCTGGTATCCGCTGCGCGTCGCCATGGCGATCCTGGGCATCGACGAACAAGACGAAGCGCGCATGCTGCGCCTCACCCACGAGTTGTTCGGCGCGTCCGATCCGGCAGTGCGCCGTCCCGGCCTTACCGAGGCCGAACATATCGTGGCGGTCAAGCAGGACTACATCGCCTTCTTCGACGCGATCACGCGCGATCGCCAGGCCAACCCGCGCGATGACGTGGCCACGCTGATCGCCACCGGCATGCCCGGCGGCGCCGAGATGAGCGCGGAAGAGCG
>NZ_KE148522.1:16239-29277 GCF_000410615.1 Novosphingobium sp. B-7
GTGATCGTTGCCACGGCCGGGCACGATACCACCGCTGCCTCGATCGTGGGCGGCATGCAGGCGCTGCTCGACAATCCCGAGCAGATGTCGCTGCTCAAGGCCCATCCCGAACTGATGAAGACTTTCGTCAACGAGGCGATCCGCTGGACCGCGCCGGTCAAGCATTTCATGCGCAATGTGACGCAGGACTATACGCTGCACGGCCAGACCTTGCGCGCGGGCGATCATGTCTTGCTCTCGTTCGGCGCGGCGACGCGCGATCCCGAGGCCTTTGGCGATGCCGACCAGTTCCGCATCGATCGCGCACTCAACAACCACCTCGCTTTCGGACACGGCCCGCACACCTGCCTTGGCCAATATCTCGCCAAGCTGGAGATCGAGGCGTTCTTCACGGCCTTCTTCGCGCAGATCGCCACGATCGAGCCGGCCGGCCCGCCGATCTATACCGAAGGCTCTTTCGTCAGCGGCATCCGCGCCATGCCGGTGCGCTATTCCCGCCTGCCGCAGCCGGTGGAACCGGCATGACCGCCGCCGCATTCGAACAGATCACGCTCGAGGTTGACCAGGGCGTCGCCACGCTCACGCTGCACCGGCCGGACAAGCTCAACGCCTTCACCACGCAGATGATGCGCGAAATGGTGGCGGCGTTCGACGCGATCGATGCCGATGACGCGATCCGCGCGGTGATCATTACCGGCAGCGGCCGGGCGTTCTGCGCCGGGGCAGACATTTCCGGCGGTGCCGCCAACTTCCGGGTCGACGCCAGCGCGACCAGCGCGCCCGACTACAGCGATCCGGCCACGCGCGATGGCGGCGGCATCCTGGCCTTGCGCATCTTCCAGCTGAAGAAGCCGATCATTGCCGCGATAAACGGCCCGGCGATCGGCATTGGCGCCACCATGCTGCTGCCGATGGACCTGCGCATTGCCAGCGACACCGCGCGTTTCGGCTTCGTCTTTGCGCGGCGTGGCATCGTACCCGAAGCAGCATCGAGCTATTTCCTCCCCCGCCTGGTCGGCATCAGCCGCGCGCTGCGCTGGTGCTACACCGGCGCGGTGTTCGGCGCCGGTGAGGCGCTGGCCGGAGGCCTGGTGGAACAGGTCGTCCCGCCCTCAGACCTCTTGCCCACGGCCCAGGCCCTGGCGCGCGAGATCGCCGACAACGCCGCGCCGGTTTCCGTCGCGCTCACCCGCCAGATGCTATGGCGTGGCCTCGGCATGAACGATCCGATGGAAGCCCATCGCATCGAAAGCCGTGGCATTCTCACCCGTAGCCAGAGCGCCGACGCCCAGGAAGGTGTCGCCGCCTTCCTCGAAAAGCGCCCGGCCCGCTTCCCCGATCGCGTCTCGGCCGACATGCCGGACTATTTCCCGTGGTGGGAAGAAATGCCCTATGGCTGAGGCGCGATAAGCGCGAGCGCTTGGGCTGCGCTCACCACCTCGGCATATTTGGCCTGAAGGTCGAACAGGTTCGCTTCGTGCGGCGCGGGGTGCCGGTCGCCGCAGGCATCGGCCACCACGAATGGCACAAAGCCATGCTGGCAGGCATCGAGCGCCGTGGCGCGGATGCAGCCGGAGGTGGAGGTGCCGCAGATCAGCACCGTGTCCACGCCCATCGCCGTCAGCGTGGCGGCAAGATGCGTGGCGAAAAACGCCGAGGCATAGCGCTTGGTGATCACCACATCGCCCGCCTGGGGTGACAGCACGGCCGGAAATGCGCCCAGCGGGGAGCCCTTTTCGAACACCTTGAGCGCGGGCACCTTGCGATAGAAGACCCCGCCATCGGCCCCGCCGGGCTGATATTCCACATTGGTGAAAATCACCGGCAGCCCGGCAGCGCGCGCGGCGGCGGTGATCCGCACGGCGCTGGCCAGTGCTGCCTCGATCCCGGCATAGAGCGGTGATCCAGGCTGGAGATAGGCCTCCACCAGATCGACGAGCAGCAGCCCCGGGCGCTGCCCGAACGGCAGGCGCCCATCAAACGCGCCGGCATAGTTGGCATCGAGATCGCCGGCGTCCTTGGCCATCGCCTCAGATCACCCCGCGCGCGGCCAGGTCGTCCAGGTCATCGGCACCCAGGCCCAGCAATTCGCCATAGATTTCCGCATTATGCTGCCCCACCACCGATGGTGCCGGGCGGCGCACGCCGCCGGGCGTGGCGGAAAACTTGGGGAACGTCGATTGCATCTTGAGCGGGCCGAACCGCTCGGTCTCCACCTCGATGATCGCCTCGCGCGCCTGGAAATGCGGATCGTCCAGCATGTCGGGGGCGCGATAGACGCGGCCGGCGGGGATCGAATGCGCGATCATCAGCGCGTCGACCTCGTCCATGGTCAGCGTGCTGGTCCAGGCATTGATCAGCGCGTCCAGCTCGGTCTGGTTTTCGCCCCGCGCCAGATGCGTGGCATAGCGCGGATCATCGCCCAGTTCCGCCCGGCCCATCGCCGTGGCCAGGCGCTTCCACAGCGAATCCTTGTTGGCGCCGATCATGAACTCGCCATCCTTGCAGGAATAGACGTTGGACGGCGCGATACCCTTGAGGATGGAGCCAGACCGCTCGCGGATCAGGCCCATGCGATCGTATTCCGGCACCAGGCCTTCCATCACCTGCAGCACGCTTTCATAGAGCGCGGTGTCGATCACCTGGCCTTGCCCGGTCTTGTCCTTCACGTGCAGCGCGGCCAGCACGCCCATGCAGCCATACGTGGCGGTCAGCGTATCGCCGATCGACACGCCCATGCGGCTGGGCGGGCGATCGGGTTCACCCACGATATAGCGCCACCCGCCCATCGCCTCGCCAATCCCGCCAAAGCCGGCGCGATCGGAATAGGGGCCGGTCTGGCCATAGCCCGACATGCGCGCGATGATCAGATGCGGAAATTCGGCCAGCAGCACGTCAGGTCCCATGCCCCACTTTTCCAGCGTGCCGGGCTTGAAGTTCTCGATCACGACATCGGCGTGGGCGATCAGCCGCCTGACCAGCGCCTGGCCTTCGGGCACGCGCAAGTTGGCACTGACCGAGCGCTTGTTGCGCGCGATCACTTCCCACTGCACCTTTTCGTTGCCCTGGCCCCACTCGCGCATGGGATCGCCGGTGAGCGGCGGTTCCACCTTGATCACGTCGGCGCCCATGTCGCCCAGCAACTGGCCGCAGAACGGCCCGGCCAGGAGCTGGCCCAGTTCGACGACGCGGATATCCTGCAAAGCACCTTTGGTCATGGTCACTCCGCCGCTTCTGCTTGCGGCCACACCGGCGGGATGGGCGCCGGCAACCCGGTTTCCGCCTGGCAGGCCGCGCGCAGGGCATCAAGCCCCGGCCCGGTGTTGAACACCGGCAAGGCGCCGCCCCGGTCGGCCATCATCGCGTCGCGCAGGGCCTGCGTCGCGGCCGCGTCAACCACGCCGGCGTCATCGGCCACCACGCCATAGGCGCGCGCGCCCTGCGGCGTGACCAGCCCCTGGACGATCTCCTTGCCCACCAGCGCCGGATCGCGCGCCAGCGGATCGCCCCAGCCACCGCCGCCCCAGGTGATGAAGTGCAGCTGGTCGCCTTCCTCCACCGCCAGGTCTTCCACCTTGTTGCCCACGATCACCTGGCTGCCATCGGCCTTTTCCAGGATCTTGCGCGCGCGCTTGCCCGGATCGCCACCGTTCACGCCCCATGGCGGCACGAACCAGCGATCGTCATGGATCGCGATCGTGCCCGCACTCAGGAAACGATAGGTCATGTGAATGCCGTTGCCGCCGCGATGCAGCCCCGCCCCGCCCGAATCCGGCTCGGTGGAATAGCGCTCGATCATCATCGGGAAATAGCGTTCGAGAAACTCGTTGGGCACGTTGGTAAAGCCCGGCCACAGCGAATGGCCATCCGGCCCATCGCCAAGCGGCCGGCCGGGAATGCCGCCAAAGCCGATCTGGAACAGCTGGAACCAGGCGTGCCCCTTGCCCGGCCGCGTATCGTTGCCGGCATAGAACAGGTGCGGCGACGACGAGAACCCGGCGGCGTTGAGAAACTCTGGCGTCTTCTGCCCCAACAGACCCCCCAGGATATCGAAAATCCGGCCCAGCGCATGGGTGCGGCCCGATAGCGCGGCCGGAAAGCGCGGCTTGAGCAGGCTGCCTTCGGGAATGCGCACATCGATCAGGTCATAGAACCCGTCGTTGAACAGGATCTGCGGATCGAACACCATGATCATGTAGATGCCGAAGAACATCTTGAACATGTTTTCATTGAGATAGAAATTGATCGAGGCCACGCTCTGCGGATCGGTACCATCGAAATCGAGCACGACGGTCTCGCCATCGCGCCACATCGTGCACTTGATGCGATAGGGGCCAAAGCCCATGCCATCGTCGCAGATATAGTCTTCAAAGCTGACCGGCTCTTCGCTCACCGCCTGGCCCAGCAAGGTCTTCATGGCGCGGTGGTTGCGGGCCAAGAGTTCCTGCGTCGCCGAAACATATACATCGTCGCCAAACCGCTCGGCCATTTCCACCACGCGGCGCGCGGCCACCCGGCAGCTGGCGATCAAGGCATTGAGATCTGCCGCGCACCAATCGGGCTTGCGCGTCTGGTGCATCACCAGCTTCATCAAGTCGGCGTTGTATTCGCCCTTTTTCCAGATCTTGACCGGCGGAATGCGCACCCCTTCTTCATAGATGGAGCGGGCGTTGATCGGCATCGATCCCACCACTTTGCCGCCAATGTCGCTCTGGTGCCCGAACATCGAGGTATAGGCGATCAGCCGCCCGTCCTTGAACACTGGCAGCAGCACCAGCCAATCGTTGGAATGGCTGATCGCGCCATCCACCGAATAGGGATCGGACAGGAAGATCATGTCGCCATCTTCCAGCGTCCCGTCATAGTTGGACAGGAACCCGCCGATGAAGCTGCCGAACTGGCCAACGATCATCTTGCCGGTGTGATCGGCAATCAGCGGAAAGGCATCGCCCTGTTCGCGAATGCCCGGTGACATCGCGGTGCGCACCAGGGTGGCATCCATTTCCACGCGGGCATTGCGCAGCGCGTTCTCGATGATGTCGAGCGTGACCGGATCGATCGCCACCTTGGCAAACGGGGTGTGGTTGGTCTGGACGATTGTTGCAGGCATCGGGCTTCCCTTTCGTCAGGCCAGGGTGATGAGGATGTTGCCGACGGTATCGACCGTGGCGATGCAGCCGGTCTCGATCAGCGTGGTCGAATCCATTTCGCACACGATCGCCGGGCCAGGGATCACGTCACCGGCCTTGAGCCGCGCGCGGTCATAGATCACCGCGGCCTGCTCGGCCCCATCCATCCACAGCACATGATCGCGGATCTTGGCGGCGGCAGGATCACCGTTGCCCTGCTCGAGCGGTGCTGCCGGCAGATCGAGCGCGCGGCCCAGTGCCACGGCGCGCAGGTTCACGATCTCGTGCGGGGTGTCCATGTTGAACGTGAACAGTCGCTTGTGCTCTTCGTCAAAGCGGGCGAGCACGCCGGCAATGCCATCGTCGGCCAGGGTCTGCGCGGTGATCGACAGCGGCACTTCAAAGGCCTGGCCGGCATAGCGCACGTCGATTTCAAAGCTGGTGGTGATTTCCGCCTCGGGCACGCCATCGGCGAGAAGCTCGCCGCGCACGTGGGTGGCCATTTCCTCCAGCACAGCCACCAGATCGGCCGGCGCGGTATCGCGCGCCAGGCGCGACCACGATCGCGCGGTTTCGGTGCGCATGCGCGTGGTGGCATCGCCCAGCGCGCACAGCACGCCGGGGCTGACCGGCGAGACGGCGGGCCACGATCCCATGAGCCGCGCCACGGCATTGACATGCAGCGGCCCCGCGCCGCCAAAGCCCATCAGCGCAAAATCGCGCGGGTCATAGCCCTGCTGCACCGAAATCATCCGCAATGCGCCAAACATGTTCTCGTTGACGATATCGATGATGCCGCGCGCCGCTTCCATCAGGCCGATGCCCAGCGCATCGGCAATGGTCTGCACCGCTGCCTTGGCGCCTTCCCGATCGAGCTGAAACGTGCCGCCCAACAGGTTTTCCGGCAGATAGCCCAGCACCACGTTGGCATCGGTTACGGTGGGGGCCGTGCCGCCTTTTCCATAGGCGACCGGCCCCGGCACCGCTCCTGCGCTCTGTGGCCCGACCCGAAGGGCTCTGGTCAGCGCGGGAACATAAGCGATCGAGCCACCCCCGGCGCCCACCGTCTTGACGTCCAGCGCCGAGGCGCGGACGGACAGGTGGCCCACTTCGGTGGTCCGCTGGCGGCGCGGCTCGAGGTTTTCGATCAGGGCAACGTCGGTGCTGGTGCCGCCCACATCGAGCGTTAGGATATTGCGGATGCCGGCATTGCGCCCCACCCAGATCGCCCCGGTCACGCCGCCCGCCGGGCCGGACATGAGAATGTTGACCGGATGCTCCTCGGCCTTTTGCGCGCTCATCAGCCCGCCGTCCGAGCGCAGCAGCGAGAGCTTTCCGGTCATCCCCTCGGCCGCCAGGCGATTGCGCAGGTTGGAAACATACTTGCCCACCACCGGGCGCACGCTGGCATTGGCCACCGTGGTCAGCGTGCGTTCGTATTCCTGCATTTCGGGCAGCACTTCGTGGCTGAGCGAGACCGGCACGCCGGGCAGCACCTGGGCGGCCAGTTCGCCGATCCGCGCCTCGTGCGCGCCGTTGGCATAGGCGTTGATCAGGCTGACCGTCACCGCCTCCACGCCTTGCGCCTTGAGCCTGGCCAACTGCGTGCGCAGGTCCGCCTCGTCCAGCGGGCGCACTTCCTGGCCCTCGGCGTTCATGCGGCCCTTGACGGTCACGGTGTCTTCCAGCGCGGCGAGCGGCTGTGGCTTGGGCCAGATGATCCAGCCCGCCAGGCCGCCGGGCACATAGCTGCGCGCGATCTGCATGATATCGCGATAGCCTTCGGTGGTGACCAGCCCCACCCGCGCACCCTTGCCTTCCAGCACGGCATTGGTGGCAACGGTGGTGCCGTGCAGGAAATAGTCGATCGCGCCGGCGGTGATCCCCGCCTTGGCGCAAACGGCGGTCACACCGTTGAGAATGCCTTCGGAACTGTCGTGCGGGGTCGATGGCGTCTTGTGCCGCCAGAACGCGCCGCTGTCGGTGTCGAACAGCAAGAGGTCGGTAAACGTGCCGCCAACGTCGACGCCAAGCCGGTAACCCATCGATCAACCACCCTTTCCAAAAAGCGTTCGTGCGTGCCAGTGCATCCTGCGGTTCAGGCTTGCGCCGGCCGGGGGAACGGCGGCGCCTTGGCCACCATGCCCGGAAGCGTGCGATCCATCACCGAGCCCAGCCAGTGATTGGCCTCGACCAGCGCGGCCACGTCCAGCCCGGTGCGCACTCCGGCGCGTTCCAGCATATAGACCACGTCCTCGGTCGAAACGTTGCCGGCCGCGCCGGGCGCAAACGGGCAACCGCCCAGGCCACCGATCGCGGCATCGACCGTCACGGCGCCCGCGCCGATCGCCGCCCAGACATTGGCCAGGCCGGTGCCGCGCGTATTGTGGAAATGCACCCGCACCGGAATGGCCGGCACCGCCGCGCGCACTTTGCCCACCAGCGTGGCGACATGCGCCGGGTTGGCCACGCCGATCGTATCGGCCAAGCCGATTTCAACGGGATTGGCCTGGGCCAGTGCCACGGCCATGGCCACCACGCGGTCCTCGCTCACTTCGCCTTCGAACGGGCAGCCAAAGGCAGCGGCGATGGTCACCTGGCCCGTCTTGCCCGCCTGGCGCGCCATGGCGATGATCTCGCTGGCCGCCGCCACTGAACCATCGCTGGTCTGGCCCTGGTTGGCCTTGGCAAAGGTGTCGGTCGCCACCGAGACCGCGCCCAGTTGGTCGATCCGCCCGGTCTCAATCGCGCGGGCCGCGCCGCGCGCGTTCATCACCAGGCCGATGTAGGTCACGTCGTCGCGGCGCGGCAGGCCGGCGCAGACCGCCTCGGCATCGGCCATCTGCGGCACCGCCTTGGGATTGACGAAGCTGGTCACCTCGATCCGCCGCGCGCCGGCGGCAATAGCGCGTTCCACCAGCGCGATCTTGTCGGCGGTGGAAATCATGGTCTTCTCGTTCTGCAACCCGTCTCTCGGGGCAACCTCGACCATCTCGATGGATTCTGTATACATTACTCGGCAGCCTCCCGCTGGGCCTGCTCCGCCAGCCCACGGTGGGCATCGGCATAGGCGTGATAGGCGCGCAGGATGTGCCCGGTCATGATCGCCTCAGCCCAGGGGCCATCGCGACGGGCAAAGGCGGCGATCAGTTCCTCGTGCTCGCCATAAGAGCGGTGCAGCGCCTCGCGCCCGTAATGGTGCGCCGTGCGCCACACCACTGGCTGCTCGATCAGCGTGGCGAGAAGCGCGGCGAGGCGGCGCGATCCGGCCACGTCCAGGATGGCAGCGTGGAAATCGCGATTGCCTTCGAGGAACCCGGCGACATCGGGCACGGGCTTGCGAATCGCCTCGCCCAGCCGGCGATTCGCCGCCCGGATGCGCTCCAGCGCTTCATCGCTCATCCGCTCGGCGGCGCGGCGGGCGGCCTTGCCTTCCAGCATCGCGCGCAGCTCGAACGCATCGGCCACATCATCGATCGACCAATCCGCCACAAAGCTACGCTGGGTATCGGTGCGCGTCACCAAAAGGTCGGATTCCAGCCGGCGCAGCGCCTCGCGCACCGGGGTGCGCGACACGCCGCAGCGTTCGGCCAGCGCCTCTTCCGCCAATTGCGCGCCGGCGGGCAGTTCGCCCGACAGGATCATGCTGCGGATCGCCTCATAGGCGCGGTCAGAAGCGCGTGACACATCCTTCTCCAAAGACCTTGACCTGAGATTTGTATACAATACTATTTGTATCCATCAAGCCGCGTCAGCCATGGGGGCACGAAAAAGACCGGCGGGTGATATCGGCGCCAGGCCCTGGGTGGGGCCGCGCCAGCGAACAGGGAGAATGCAATGCGACTTTCCCACTCGAGCTTCCTTGCCACCGTTTCGGTGCTGGCCGCCATGGCCACCACAACGCCCGCTTTTGCGCAAGAGGTGCCACAGTCTGGCGCCGCGTCTGGCGACGATAGCGGCATCATCGTCACCGCGCGCCGCCAGAATGAACGGTTGCAAGATGTCCCGGCCTCGGTCGCCGTGCTCACCGCCGATGCCCTGCAACGCACCGGCGCGGTCAAGGCAGAGGATTTCGTCAAGCTGACGCCGGGCGTCACCATTGTCACCGGCACGGCCGAGGCCGGCGATACCCAGATCAACATTCGCGGCATGAACGGCGCGCGCGACGCGGAAAGCTCGGTCGCGCTGGTGGTCGATGGCATCCTCAAGACCAACACCGCCCAGCTCAACCAGCCGCAGGGCACGTTGCAGCAGGTCGAACTGCTCAAGGGCCCGCAGGGCGCGCTCTATGGCCGCAACGCGGCCGCCGGCGCCATCGTGATCCAGTCGCTCAAGCCCACCGACACGATGACCGGTGCGGCCAAGCTGTCCTATGCCGATTACAACACCTGGGAAGCGAGCGCGCACATCGCCGGCCCGGTGGCCGAAAACGTCGGCTTCGTCCTGGCAGGCTATTACTACAAGACCGATGGGTTCTACAAAAACACCTTCACCAATTCCAAGACGGTGGACGACAAGGAAAACTGGGCCGTCGATGGCCGCATGATGGTGGGCCAGGGCGGCCCCACCCAGCTCGATATCAAGGCGCGCTACAGCGAGTTTCACGGGGCCTCCCTGCCCTTCAACGCCGCGTTCCACCTGCCCAATTTCGGTGGGGCGTTCTATGAGAACGTCAACACCCACCCGTTCCATTTCTACAACAACATCCGCCCCACCAATGACCAGACCAGCTTTGACGCCTCGATCAAGCTGGACCACCAGCTGACCGACAAGATCAAGCTGGTGGGCTGGGCGCTCTATTCCAACGTAAACCAGGATCTGGTCGCCGATGGCACCTCGGCCGATTTCGGCCGCTTCCTCAGCGCCGCCAACCCCCAGGCGCAGGCCGCAGTCAATTCCTGCTTTTCCAGCACGGCGGCGCTCACCGGCTATCCGGTCAACCCGCCCGGCTTCATCGGCCAGACCCCGGTGCCGTTCATCTTTGCGCCGACCACGGGTTCAACCTTTGGCCCCTATAGCCCGACCACCTGCGACGGCACGCAGTATCAGGTGCGCAAGCAGCAGGATTTCAGCACCGAATGGCGCCTGATCGGCGATGCCGGCGCGATCAACTGGCAGCTGGGCGGCTATTACCTGCACATCAAGCGCACGGTCGGCGTCAGTCTGGGTGCCGATACCGGCAACGGCGTGATCAAGCAGCTCTATAATGCGCCCGATTCCACCAACCCCACCACGCTGCTGCTGGCTGACCGGTTCAAGACCAATGTCTATGCCGCGTTCGGCTCGGTGGAGTGGAAGCCGAATGACAAGTTCGATGCCGGCCTCGCGCTGCGCTACGATATCGAGGATCGCAAGTCGTCCTCGCTGGTGCCCACCGCCACCGATCCCTTCACCGGCGGCCCGATCAACCCCGGCCAGGCGTTCGGCCCGTTGACCGACAAGCATGCCCGCTTCGAACAGTTCGAGCCCAAGGTCACGCTCAGCTACAAGCCCACCCGCGAATTCAACCTCTATGCCAACTGGGGCATCGGCTTCAAATCGGGCGGCTTCAACAACCAGGGTTCGGCGCAGATCATCAAGGACAACTTCGTCAACGCCTTTGGCGCCAATGTCACGGTCAACGACCAGTATCGCAAGGAATGGTCGAGCGCGTGGGAGGCCGGCCTCAAGGGCAATCTGCTCAATGGCGCGCTCACGTTCGACCTGGCCGGGTATTACACCCAGGTCCACGACATGCAGTTCTTCGAATTCTTCGTCGGCAGCTTCGGCCTGCTGCGCGTGGTCTCGAATATCGATCGGGTGGACCTCAAGGGCATCGAGGCCAGCGTCACGGTCAAGCCGGTCAAGGGCGTCAAGCTGTTCGGATCGTTCAACTATACCGACAGCGAGATCAAGAAGAACTCCTCGCGGCCCTATACCGTGGGCAACAAGTCTCCCTATACCGCCGATTATACGCTCAACGTGGGGGCAGAGTTCGAGCAGGCGATCAGCGGCGACCTGCGCTTCTTCACCCGCGCCGATTATCGCCTGACCGGGCCCACCTGGTTCCACACCGTGCAGAACCAGTCGGTGCCGACGGTGTTTTCGGGCCTGCTGCCGATTTCGGCGCTGCAGCTGCCGGCCTTTGTCGGCGATGGCAAGTATGACGTGGCGCGGCGCGATGCCTTTGGCATCGTCAACCTGCGCGCCGGCATCCAGACCGATCGCTTCAGCCTGGCGGTCTTCGCCAACAACCTGCTCGACAAGCAATATCTCAATGAAGTGATCACGGCGGTGGAATTTGGCGGGTCGTTCATCACACCCGGCACCCGCCGCCTGATCGGCGTGGAAGGCAGCGTGAAGTTCTAAGGTTTCCCCAACCCTTCATGCCTGCCAACCATGAACCCGGCCGCATCTGGATCGGTGCGGCCGGGTTTTTCCTGCATGATCAGCCCTGGCGTGCGATGGCAACCGGCGCGACATCGCTTTGGCCCGGCGCGATCGGCACGGCCTGGCCGGCAATCACCGCCGTGCCGCGCTCGCGGCGCTTGGCGGCATAGAGCGCGGCATCGGCATTGCGCAGCAGGTCGCTGCGGCTCGCGGTCTGCGCATCGAGCCAGGCAGCACCGATCGTTGCGGAAACACGGAATGTCTGCTTGTCGGCGCGGATCGAATAGCGCAGGTCAAGCAACAGGCGGCGCAACAGACCGCGCAGATCGCGCAGCAGGGCCTGGTCGGTGATCAGCAGCACGAATTCATCGCCGCCCAGCCGCGCGGCAAAGCTGCCGGCCAGATAGGGCGCCTGCAGGCGCGAGGCGATCACGCGCAGCACATCGTCACCCGCCTGGTGGCCCAGGCGATCGTTCACCGCCTTGAAGTGATCGAGATCGATCAGCAGCAGCGCACAGCGTTGCCCGGCGGCCGCAGTCGTCTTGATGCTGTCATCGATCACCTGGTTGCACCGCCCACGGCTGGCGATCCGGGTCAGATCGTCGGTATGGGCGGCGTGGCGCAGCGCCTCTTCCATCTTGTGGCGCTCGGTAATGTCCTGGAAAACGCCAATCAGCGCAACCGGCTTGCCGTTTTCCAGTTCCAATTCACCCATGCTGCGCACGCGGCGATAGTTGCCACGTGCGGTGGTGAAATCGGCTTCGACATCGAATGGCTCGCCCGTCACCAGCGTCTGCTCGATCGTGCTCACCAGGATTTCACGCGACTTTTCGGCATAAAAATCGAGTGCGGCTTTCAGCGATATCTCCGCGCCACACTCCATCTCATGAATGGCATAGGTCTGGTCGGACCATTCCAGCTGGTTGTCCCCCAGCGTCAGCCGCCACGAGCCGATGTTGGCAATGCGCTCGGCCTGGCGCAGTTGCCGGTGCTTGCGGCTCAGATCGCGCAAGTTGTGCCCGCGCTCTTCGGCCATCTGTACGGCCAGCGCGGCCGTGCGCCGCGCCGAAATGAGCGTTTCCACCAAGGTGGCCAAATGCCCAAGCATCTTGAGTCCGGCCGGATCGATCGTGCGCGGCTGGTCATCGATCACGCACAACGTGCCCAGCGGCAGGCGCGGCGATGTGTCATCGCTTGCGTCCTCGGCGGCATGGATCGGCACGCCCGCGTAGAACCGGATATCGGGCGCACCGGTGACCAGCGGATTGTCCGCAAAGCGGTCATCCTGCCGCGCATCGGGAACGACGAGCACATCATCGGCAGCCACGGCGTGGGCGCAAAAGGCGATGTCGCGCGGGGTTTCGTTCACGTCCAAGCCGGCCTTGGCCTTGAACCACTGGCGGTGTGCATCGACCAGCGAAACCAGCGCGATCTTGCAGCCCGTCAGCTGCTGCGCCAGTTGCACCACCGCGTCGAATTCCTGCTCTGGCGCGCTGTCGAGCAGTTCCAGGCGTTCCAGCAGCGCAAGCCGTGCCTCTTC
>NZ_KE148522.1:29296-36458 GCF_000410615.1 Novosphingobium sp. B-7
CACATCCCGTCCCTTTCCTGTCCCGACCCTTTGCCAAGAAATTAACGAACCAGGGTAAACTTTTCCCTAATCCCTGCACTTCGGGTGGCAGCATAGGGCCGGTCGTATTACTATTTATTGTTATAGGTCAAAGCGTTGCAACAAAGAAGAAAATCTGTCCGCCTGGCCGGGTAAAACCCGATATCTTAAGGTGCGCGCCTAACCCAAACCGGTTCGGCTCATTCGGAATGTCCGCTGATTTCCGCCCCGGCATCGGGCGCGAAGCGGCGGTTCCAGATCGTGGCGCACAGCGATATGGCGGTCACCGTCCAGAACGCCGCGGCAAAATCGTCGAGCAGCGGCCGCGCATGGCCGTGCAGCAGCATCGCCACGTGCAGCGCTGCCGCCGCCAGGCAGATGCCCAAGGACAGCATCAGCTGCTGGAACGTGGCATAGAACGCGGTGGCGCTGCTCATCTGCTGCGGGGCGATGCCGTCATAGGCGATGGTGTTATAGGCGGTGAACTGCAACGACATGAAAAAGCCCGAGAGCACCAGCACGCCAAACATCGCCCATACCGGCCAGCCCGGCCCGAACAGCCCACAGATGGCATAACCCGCCGTGCCGATCACGCCATTCCACACCAGGGTGCGGCGAAAGCCCAGCGCCCGCAGCACGCGCGGCGCAGCGGCCTTCATCGCCAGCGAGCCGATCGCCGTCGCCACCGTGATCATCCCGCTGCGCGCTGCGGAAAAGCCGAAACCCACCTGCATCATCAAGGGCAACAGAAATGGCTGCGCCCCTTGCGTGATCCGCGTGACCGAGCCGGCAATCACCGACAGGCGGAATGTGCGATCCTGCAACAGCGCGAGGTTGAGGATCGCCCCTTCCCGGCCGCGCGCATGGCGGACATAGAACACGCCGGCGACGGCGCCGACCGCGAGCAGGCTGCCGGCCAGTGTCCCCTGGCCGGCACGGCTGGCCATTTCAAAGCCGAACAGCAGGCAACCCAGCGATACGCCGCTGAGCACGAAGCCGGCCCAATCGATCGTGGCCGGCACGTCTTCGCGGAAGTTGGCAATATAGCGACTGACCAGCCAGAGGCCGAGCACGCCGACCGGCAGGTTGAGGTAGAAAATCCAGCGCCAATCGAGATAGGTCACGATGAAACCGCCCAGCGGCGGCCCGATCACCGGCCCGATCAAGGCCGGCACCAGCAGCCACGACATGGCATTGACCATATCCTGCTTGGCCACGCTGCGCAGCAGCACGAGCCGGCCAACCGGGATCATCATCGCCCCGCCCATCCCCTGGAGAAAGCGCGCGGCGACCATCAAGGAAAGGCTGGGTGCCTGGCCACAGGCAAAGCTGCCCGCCATGAACAACGCGATCGCGGCGCGAAACACGGTGCGCGATCCGAACCGGTCTGCCAGCAGGCCCGACGCGGGAATGAACACCGCCAGCGCCAAGAGGTACGAGGTCAGCGCAATGCTCATTTCCGCCGGCCGCACGCCGAAATCGCGCGCCATTGTCGGCAGCGCGGTGGCGAGCACGGTGGCGTCGACGAATTCCATGAACAATGCCGAAGCGACGATCAGCGCCACCAGGCGATAGTTTGCGCCCGATGCCTCCGGCCCGCCAGGATCGCGCGCCGGGGTGAGCGCGTGGGCGGCCGGCACGATGCCATCGCGGATCTCGGCGTTGACAGTGGCAATCCCCCGGCGGCGCGGCGCTAGCATGGGCAGCCCCACGGGCCGAGCCGGGTGCAGGCAGGAAAGATCATGGGCAAACGTTCACTTCTGGTCTGACGAGACAGCGCACCACCATCGCCGGGAAGCGGGGCGCGCAGCAACGGGAAAGGCCACGGGCAACCCCGCCAGCCTTATGCTTGCCCGCGATATAGGACCATGGCCGGATTTGAAACCCCGCCCCTTTGGCCCTCTTTATGCTTGCCGATCAACGCTTGCCGGGCGGATCGGTGACAAACGCGGGCGGCGTCGCCTCGTCGGCAAAGCGCCAGGCGGAAAGATAGGCCAGCTTGAGGATGCGCGTCATCTTGCCGTAGTTGATCTTGTCGGCCGTGTCGGTGGTGTGGTGATAATCGGGATGGAAACCGGTGAAGAACCAGAACGCGGGAATGTTATTGAGCACGAAGGGAAACTGGTCGCTGCGGAAAAACACGTTGAGCGCGTTTTCGTGGTCGAACCGGTCGTCCAGCACCAAGCCCACGCTGCGGTTGGCCTCTGCCACGGTGCGCGCGTAATCCGGGCTATAGGCCGCGCCGATCAGGTTGAGGCGGTTGGTGGTATCGGCGGGAATGTCGATCAGCCCGGTGGTCTGGTCGCTGGGCGCCTCGTTGCGGCCGATCATGTCGAAATTGATCATCGCGCGCGTCGTCGCCAGCGGGCGCAGCGGATGGGCGGCCATGTAATAGGCACCCAGCAAACCCCGCTCTTCGGCGGCAAACACCGTGAACAGGATCGATCGGCGCGGCCGCGCGCCATTGGCCATGAACGCGCGCGCCAGTTCGACCACGCCCACCGTGCCCGAGCCGTTGTCATCCGCGCCGTGCCAGATTTCCGGGCCGTTGGACCCGTCGTGATCGTGATGCGCGCTGATGATCACCGTTTCGGGCGCCAGCGTGGGGTCCGATCCCTTGAGCAGCCCGGCGACGTTCCAGGTGGTCCCGCGCGATCGCACGGTGTTTTCCAGGTGCAGCGTTACCTCGGCCCCGGGCACGGCGCGTGATTGTGGCACCAGCGCGCGGTCGATCGCCGCTTGCAGCGCACTGGCGCTCTGCCCCGTGCCGGCCAGCAGCGCCGCCCCGGCCTCATCATCCACGGTAATCACCGGAATATGCAGCGCGTCGTCCACCAGGGCCTGCGCCGGGATCGGCGGCGTGCGCTTGGCGCTGCCGCCAATGCGCATCATGCGGTCAAAATTCGAGGGATGCTTGCGGTTGGGCTCGGCCATCACGACCAGCGCCAGCGCGCCATGGGCCTGCGCGTTCAGGGCCTTGACCCGGTTGGTGGCATAGCGGGTGTTGCCCGTGCCGCCAAAGCGCGAGGCCGGATCGTTTTCCTGCGGCTCGTGCTCGAACACCACCACGATCCGCCCCTTGGCGTCAATCCCGCGATAATCGTCATAGCCCACGCCAGGGGCGGTGATGCCATAGCCGGCAAAGACCAGCGGCGCGGTGATATCCACGTCATCGCGATAGCCGCCCACCAGGTGCGGCGCCTGCCAGCGGCGCGTGGCATTGCCGCTGCGCAGGGCCACGAAATTGGCCGCCGCATTGGGCCGGTATTCCACCAGCGGCACGCTTTGCAGGAAGCTCGGCGCGCCAGCGGCGTCCTGCGCCGCCGGTTCCAGCCCGGCCTTGGCAAATTCGGCCGCAACCCACTGCACCGTGGCATCGTCACCGGGCTGCAACGACATGCGCCCTTGCAATGCATCCGACGCCACCAGGCCCAGATCGGCGCGCAGATCGCTCTCGCGAATGCGGTCAAACCCGGCGGCCTGGTTGGCCGGAACCGGCACGCCGGCGCCATCCTGGGCCAGGGCAGCAGCAGGCAGAGCCACTGACAGCAAAAGGGTGAGTGCGGCCTGTTTCATGGGGGGCATGCTCCACGACGATTGGGGGGTATGGCCCAGCTATACCCCCCTCATCATCGCTGGCAATCATGCCCGCCAACGCAGCGGTTCAAAACCGGTAGCTGATCCAGCCGGCAATGAAATCCGAACTGCGATAGCCCGCATCGGTCAATGCCGCGCGCGCCATCAGGTGTTCGTAGCGCCCGGTCAGCGTCAGGCGCGGCGTGGCGTTCCACACCATCTGCGCGCGCACCACATCGGCAATCTTGCGCCCGCGCCCGTTCTGCGTGCCGGCAAAGGGCTGGCCATTGGCGCGATAGACCGCGTCGTGCACATCATCGCGCCAGGCCAGTTCGTATTCCGCGCTGATCCGCGCATTGCGAAACGGGGTAAAGCTGGCGTTCGGCGTCACCGCAACCAGGTTCGACGGGGTGAGATAGAGCTGATAGCTGAAATAGATGTTGTTGCCGAACGGAGCATAGGCATTGCGCAGCTTGCCCTGGCCATAGCCGCCACCGCCGCTGGCATAGTCGACATGCACGCCAATGCGCGGCGCGGTCTTGGCCGGGCCGTTGCCGATCCGCCAGGTCTGCGCCAGGAACGCCTGCCAGGCATCGATGCCCTGGTTCATGAACGTGCCCCACTGGTGGTTGACCGACCAGTCCAGCCCCAGCCGCCCGACATCGCCGCGCAGCTGCGCCCCGGCGTAATAGCGCGTGGCCGGGCCGATCCGCCCGCCCCAGGTGCCCACCAGGTTGCGCCGCCGCCAGGCAAACAGATCGAGATAGAGCTGCGAGCCGCCCAGCGTGGTCTTGGGCAGGACAAACCCCGCCGTCACCCCGGAGAAACGCCGCGCGGGATCGATCACGTCATCATCGGTGCCCAGGTCGCCATAGGCCGTGGGCTTGAGATCGAACACCGTCAGCCGCGCCTTGGCCCCGCGGACCCAGCCGCGAAAGCCATTGAGGGTATAGCGGATGGTATTGTTGTCCCGCTGCGACACCAGAATGTTGGGGCCGTCGGTAAATTCCTGCCGGCCATAGCGCGCCCCCACTTCGGCCTCGCCCACCATCGCGTTGGCTTCGGCAAAATACTGCAGGAGCACCATGTCGTTGCGCAGCGTGGCCGCCGGAACGCCCAGGTTACGCCCACCGATGCCGCCATGCGAAATCTCGCCATAGAAGCGCAGGTGGGGGCCGACATGCAGATCGGCGCCCAGTGTTTCGCGGTTGATATCCTGCCGCTGCGCCTGGGCATCGCGCAAGTTGGGGTTCGTCGTCAGGTTCATGCGCAGGCGCAATTCGCCCGAGACCGTGAGATAGACATCGCCATCGTCATCGAGCGGGATGAACTTGAGCCGGTCGAGCGGATCGTCGCGCTTGGCTGGGTTCTGCATCACCCGCCAATCCTCTGCCCAGCGTGACAGGGCATAGCCGCCCGGTGCCGCCGCCGCATCGCCATTATAGGCGGCCGGGTAGCTCTTGCGCTGGGCTTCGCCAGCCGGTTCGGCGGTGGTTTCGGCCAGGGCCGGGGTGCCGGAAAGCAGGCAAAGCGGGGCCGTGGCGGCCCGCAGCCGCGAAAAACGCAGGTCCATGATGGTTTCTCTCCCTAGATGCGCCGCTGCTTAGGCAGCGTGCGCCTGTTCCACCGGGGCCGGCAGCGACCGGCCGTGCAGCGCCGCGTCGAGGCGTTCATGATCGAGCGCGTTTTCCCAGCGCGAGACGACCACGGTGGCCACAGCATTGCCGATGAAGTTCGTCAGGCTGCGGCATTCCGACATGAAGCGGTCGATGCCCAGGATCAGCGCCATGCCCGCCACCGGCACGCTCGGCACGATCGACAGTGTGGCGGCCAGCGTGATGAAGCCCGCGCCGGTAACCCCGGCCGCGCCCTTGGACGAGAGCATCGCCACGCCCAGCAGCAGCAGTTGCTGCCCCAGCGTCAATTCCACGTTGCACGCCTGCGCGATGAACAGCGCGGCTAGCGTCATGTAGATATTGGTGCCATCGAGATTGAAGCTGTAGCCGGTCGGCACGACCAGGCCGACGACGGTCTTGGAACAGCCGGCCCGCTCCATCTTCTCGATCAGCGCGGGCAGCGCGCTTTCCGAAGACGAGGTGCCCAGCACCAGCAGCAGCTCTTCGCGCAGATAGGCAATCAGGCGCAGGATCGAAAAGCCCGCCAGTCTCGCGACCACGCCCAGCACCACGAGCACGAACAGCGCGGAAGTGACGTAGAACGCCGCCACCAGCTGCGCGAGATTGGCCAGGCTGCCCACGCCATACTTGCCAATGGTGAATGCCATGGCGCCAAAGGCACCGATCGGCGCCGCCTTCATCACGATCGACACCAGCTTGAACACCACGCCCGAAACGTCTTCGAGCAGATCGAGCACGCGCTGTCCGCGATCGCCGACCGAGGCCAGGGCAATGCCGAACAGTACCGCCACCACCAGCACTTGCAGGATGTTGCCCTGGGTCAGCGCCGAAAGGAACGTGTCCGGGATCATCGCGCCCAAAAAGCCCACGATCGTGCTTTCATGCGCCTTGGCGGCATAATCGGCCACCTTGCCGGCATCGAGCGTGGCGGGGGTGATATTCAGCCCCGCCCCCGGCCGCAGCACATTGGCCACGATCAGGCCTACGATCAGCGCCAGCGTCGAAAAAAACAGGAAATAGGCAAAGGCCTTGGCCGCCACGCGGCCCACTGCCGCCAGATCGCGCATGCCGGCAATCCCGGTGACGATGGTAAGGAAGATCACCGGGGCGATCACCATCTTGACCAGCTTGATGAACATATCGCCCAGCGGCTTGAGCGCTTCACCTGTTGCCGGATAGAAATGCCCCAGCAGCACACCCGCGGCAATCGCGGTCAAGACCTGGACATAGAGGTGGCGATACCACTTGCGAGGCCGCTGCGGCCCCTGCCCGGCCACGGGCGCAGACGGAGTGGTGACAGCGAAATTCATCGTGGGAAAGCCTTTCGTCCTCTCGGCAGGGCGCGTTGCTCGGTCCTGCTCGGCCATTACCATAGGCGGCGGCCCTGCCCACCGAAAGCTTTTGCTACATTCCGAATAAGTGACGCTTTTTCAGAATCTTGCCAAATCGCGATGGCATTCTTTGTCCAGAAATCGGCACACTCGGAAATCCCGATGTGCAGATTTTGACACATTATGCTATGCGTCTGGCGTGGGTAGTTTGAACCGATTCCGCGCCGTGGCGATGGTGCTGGTGGCCGCCGTGCTGGTGGCCATGGCGGCGGCCGGGGTGGCCGGTGCGATCACGCGCCATGTCATGCTGGCCCGACTGCAAACGCGCGCCGGGCAAGACCTGCGGCTGCGCCAGGCGCTGCTCACCAGCGAAATCGCGCGGTTCCGCCTGCTGCCTCGCGCGCTGGCTGATGACCGGGACCTGGTGGCAGCCACGCCTGTCCCTGGCCATACGCCCGCCCCGGCAGCGCAAGCCGCGCTCAACCGCAAGCTGGAGGCACTGGCCCAGGAATTCGGCGCCGCAGCGATCTATGTGATCGATCGCCAGGGCATGGCCTTTGGCGCCAGCAATTGGCGCCAGCCGCACAGCTTCATCGGACG
>NZ_KE148522.1:36597-36883 GCF_000410615.1 Novosphingobium sp. B-7
GGTCGTCAAGCTGGAGTTCGACGGCATCGAAAGCGCGTGGAACCGCGCGGGCGGGATCACCTATGTCACCGATCGCGCCGGGGTGATCCTGGTGGCGAGCCGCCCGGCCTGGCGCTTTGCCGCAACAGCCCCGCTCGATCCTGGCCTGGCGCGGGTCGAACGGCTGTCGCTCGGTGTGGCAGCCCTGCCCACGGCGCCCTTTGCCCTGGCTCGCGACGGCATGGTGGTGCCCGCCGGCACCGATACACCGCACCTTGCGGTCGCGACGGCGCCAGATGCGGCGGGC
>NZ_APCQ01000627.1:0-12917 GCF_000410615.1 Novosphingobium sp. B-7
ACCACCGGCAGCCCCAGGCGGCGGCCGGCGCGCACCGCGGCCAGCCCGCACAGCGCCGGGCTGTGGGCATGCAAAACGTCGGGCCGCCACTGGCGCGCCAGGTCGACGATGCGATCCGCCAGCGCCCCGGCCTCGCGCCATTCGCGCACCCCCGGCGGGCCAGAGGCCACGCCGGGGGTGCGGTGAAAGCGCAGGCCGTCATGGATTTCCAGGTCATCGCCCGGTGCGCTGCCCGGCGCAGGTTCGGGCCGGGGTTCAGTCGGGGAGACACCGTGGCGCAGGCCAGTCAGCCCGCGCACTTCCAGCCCATGGCCTTCCTGCGCCTTGAGGATCGCGCGCGTGCGAAAGGTATAGCCGCTGTGTAGCGGCAGGGAGGGATCGAGGACGTGGAGAATCCGGGCCATCCCCGATGCTTGGCACAGCAAGCCTTAACGCGCTGCAAATTCTTCGCTTAACGCGGCGTCAACCCTGCAGCACTATTCCCGGCGGCTATGGCAGGCGGCGCGCAACGATGATCGACAAGATTACCATCTTCGTGCCGCATATCCTGATGGCGCTGATGATCTGGAAGCTCGTCCACCGCGCCGATCTGGACGATGACCCCGCCCTGCCCAATCGCCGCCAGCCGCTGATGGGGCGGCGCCCCAGCCCACGCCCCGATAGCGACGGTGCCCAGGCCAACGCGAACAACCCCGACAGGACCGGGCGCGATGCTTGACCTGTTCTTCACGGCGTTCTGCCTGGCGTTCCTGGGCGCCGGGCTCAAGCGGCCGTTCCTGTTCGTGATGGCCTATGCCTATATCGATATCGTCGCGCCGCAGAAGGTCAGCTGGGGTTTCCTTACGCACATCCCGATCTCGCTGATCGCGTTTTCCTGCGCCCTGCTGGGCTGGATCGTGGCCGAAGACAAGAACGGCATACGCATCTCGCCGCGCCAGTTCGTGCTGCTCCTGCTGCTAGTCTATTGCGGCCTCACCACCCGCACCGCCGATTTCCCGGTAGAGGCGGCGGCGAAGTGGGACTGGGTGTGGAAAGCGCTGATCTTCGCGCTGTTCCTGCCGCTGACCCTGCGCACCCGCCTGCGCATCGAGGCGCTGACGCTGACCATGGTGCTCTCGGTGGGGGTGATCGTCATCGGCGGGGGGATCAAGACGCTCAGCTCGGGCGGCGGCTATGGCGAACTGCGCCTGCTGGTGAACGACAATACCGGCCTCTATGAAGGCTCGATCATTTCCACCGTGGCGATGTGCGTCATTCCCCTGGCGCTATGGCTGGCCAATCACGGCACCATCTTCAAGCCGGACTGGAAGGCCAAGCTGTTTGCCGCCGGCATCTGCTTTTCCTGCCTGCTCATGCCGGTGGGCACCCAGGCGCGCACCGGGCTGATCTGCGCGGCAGTGCTGGCGGTGATGATGCTGCGCTCCACCCGGCGGCGCATGCTCTATATCAGCATCGTCTGTGCCGGGGCGCTGATCGCGGTGCCGCTGCTGCCGTCGAGCTTTACCGAGCGCATGGGCACGATCAAGAATCACCAGGCCGACCAATCTGCTTCCACCCGCGTGGCGGTGTGGAAATGGACCATCGAATTTGCCAAGACTCACCCGTTCGGCGGCGGCTTCGACGCCTTTCGCCAGAACAGCGTGAGCTATGACACGGTCAAGGCTGACTATGCCGGCGCCAACAACGCCGCGATCGAGACCGACCATATCGAGGAAAAGGGCCGCGCCTATCACTCGGCCTATTTCGAGATGCTGGGCGAGCAGGGCTACCCCGGCCTTGCCCTGTGGCTGCTGCTGCACCTGATGGGCGTGTTCCAGATGGAACTGATCCGGCGGCGCTATCGCAAGGACCCGCCCGAAGGATTTGCCTGGGTTTCGCCGCTGGCCGATGCGCTGCAACAGGCGCAGATCTGCTACCTCGTCGGCTCGACCTTCGTCGGCATCGCGTTCCAGCCGTTCTGCTACATGCTGGTGGGGCTGCAATGCGGGCTTTCGGCCTATATCGGCCGGGTGCGACGGGCCGCGCCGGTGCCGTTCGTACAGCGCCGGGCGATCCCTGCCCAGGCCTGAGGCCCAGCCCCACGAAAACACCGCCGACGCGACAGAAGCGCCGGCGGTGCAGAACGGCTCAGTTCAATTTACGGCGGCCAGCTTGCGCCCACGGCGCGGCTTGCCGTCGGCGGCATCGTCGCGCGTGGCAAAGCGGGCCATCCATGCCTCGATCACCGGGGCAATGCTCTTACGCCAGCGCGAGCCGTTGAAAATGCCATAGTGGCCCACTTCGGGCGCCAGCAGGTACTGCTTCATGTCGGCCGGCAGGTTGGGCGTGACGTTGAGCGCGGCGCGGGTCTGGCCGATGCCGGAAATATCGTCGCGCTCCCCCTCGATGCACAGGATCGCGGTATCGGTGATCGCGCCCAGGTCAACCGGCTGGCCGCGATGGATGAATTCGCCCTGCGGCAGCGCGTGGCGCTGAAACACCACGTCCACCGTCTGGAGATAGAATTCGGCCGGCAGATCGCAGACCGAGCGATATTCATCGTAGAACGTCTTGGTCGCCTCGGCGCTTTCTTCCGCGCCCTGCACCATGTGCTGGAACAGCTTGTAATGGCTCATCATGTGGCTGCCCAGGTTCATCGACATGAAGCTGGTGAGCTGGACGAAGCCGGGATAGACCTGCCGTCCGGCGCCGGGATAGTTTTCCGGCACGGTGGTGATGACGTTGTGCTTGAACCAGACGTAAGGCTTGGTCACGGCATGATCGTTGACCGCCGTGGGGCTCTCGCGCGTGTCGATCGGGCCGCCCATCATCGTCAGCGTCAGTGGGCGGCAGGGATGCTTCTGCGCGGCCAGCACCGCCGTGGCGGCAAAGGCCGGCACCGAAGGCTGGCACACTGCCATCATGTGCGTGCCCGGGCCGATATGCTCGAGAAAGCCGATAAGATAGTCGATGTAGTCGTCGAGATTGAAGTGTCCTTCGGCCAGCGGCACATATTTTGCGTCGGCCCAGTCGGTAATGTAGACCTCGGCCCGTTCCAGCAGGCGTTCCACCGTCCCGCGCAGCAGCGTGGCATAGTGCCCGCTCATCGGCGCCACCAGCAGCAAGCGCGGCGCATCGGCGCCGAGGCCATCATGGGTAAAGCGCTTGAGATCGCCGAACGGGCGATGCACCACGGTGGTTTCGTGCACCGCGTGCACCTGGCCATCGACCTGGATGGTGCGGATCCCGAACGCCGGCTTGCCCCGCGGCGCGGTGGCGTGAGCAAACACGTCGAGCGCGGAAGCCATGGTCTGGTTGGGGCCATAGGCGGAAAAGGGCAGCCGCGGATCATTGAGCAGGTCGGCCATCATCGAGGCCCAGGCACTGCTCGCATTCATCAGCGACCGCTGGATTTCATAAGCCTTGTACAGCACGTGGATACTTGCCTTTCTATCCGCTGCCCGCCGCGCGCGGCCCGCCGGCATGGCGTGGCGCAGCGCGGCAATCATGCGTCCCTTGCCGCGATAGTGCCTGCGAATCGCGCTGGCTGCAATGCAGCATCATGGACAGGGCGCGCGGTAATCAGTCCACAACAGATGGGAACATGGCCTGGTGCACGCAAGGCCCCTTCCGGTCTGGCGCGCCATCGGCTAGGTCCGCCCCATGGAAGAGGTTCCCCAGGAACGGCCCGCGCCGGACATGCCCGCCCCCGGCTCCAACCCTGCCGTTGGGCAGGCGCCCGCACCGGCCCTAGGCGCGCCGGCGGACGCGGATGAAACCCTCACCGTGCCGCCCGCGCCGCGCCGCCTCACCCCGCTGCGCATGATCTGGCGCGAGGCGATCAAATATCCTGGCCAGGTCGCCGCCGCGCTGATCGCGCTGGTCACCACCTCGACCGCGACCATTGCCATTCCCGCCCGCTTCAAGGGCATCGTCGACCAAGCCTTTGGCCCCCACGCCCAACCCGGCGTGATCGACCAGGCGTTCCACACCCTGCTGCTGATCGTGGTGGTGCTCGGTTTTGCCACCGCCATCCGCTTTTACTACGTATCGTGGCTGGGGGAGCGGGTCGTGGCCGATATCCGCGCCCGTGTGCAATCCAATCTGCTGCGCCTGCCGCCGGCCTTTTTCGAGACGAACAGCCCCAAGGAAATCTCTTCACGGATGACGTCGGACACGGCGATCATCGAGCAGGTTGTGGGCACTACCGTTTCAATCGCGCTGCGCAACACCATCACCGCGCTGGGCGGGCTGATCTACCTGTTCTTCCTGGCGCCCAAGCTGACCGCCGGGCTGGTCATCGGCATTCCGGTGGTGATCTTTCCGATCGCTTGGTTCGGCAGCCGCCTGCGCAAGGTTTCGCGATCGAGCCAGGATCGCGTCGCCGATATCGGCGCGATGACCGCCGAAGTGCTGGGCGCGATCCGCATCGTGCAATCGTTCGGCCAGGAAGGCCGCGAACGCGCGCGCTTTGCCGGCGCGGTGGAGCGCACGTTCGATACCGCGCGCCGCCGCATCCTGATCCGCGCAGTGATGACCGCGGTGGTGATTTTCCTGGTCATGGGAGGAATCACCGCCCTGATGTGGCAGGGCGCGCTGGGCGTATCCAACGGATCGCTGACCGGCGGCACGATCGCCGCCTTCGTGCTGACCGGCGGCATCGTCGCCGGATCGTGTGGCGCCCTGACCGAGGTCTATGGCGATCTGCTGCGCGGCGCGGGTGCGGCTGGCCGGCTCAACGAACTGCTGCTCGAACAGCCCGATATCGCCCCGCCGGCGCGACCGATCACGCTGCCGAGCCCGCCGCGCGGCGCGCTGGCGTTCCAGAACGTGGCCTTCCGCTATCCCAGCCGGCCCGAGATTTCCGCCTTGGCCGATTTCTCGCTGACGGTGGAGCCGGGTGAAACGGTGGCGATCGTCGGCCCCTCGGGCGCTGGCAAATCCACGCTGTTCCTGCTGGCGCAGCGGTTTTACGATCCGCAGGGCGGCGTGGTGCGCATCGATGGCGTGCCGCTGCCCCAGGCCGATCCTTCGGAAATCCGCGCACGTATGGCCCTGGTGCCGCAGGAAGCAGTGCTGTTTGCCGCCAGCGCGCGCGACAACCTGCGCTATGGCGCGTGGGACGCCACCGACGAGGCGATCTGGGCGGCGGCCCGCGCCGCCAATGCCGAGGAATTTCTGAAAGCCCTGCCCGAGGGGCTCGACACGTTCCTGGGCGAAAGCGGTGCGCGCCTGTCAGGCGGGCAGCGCCAGCGGATGGCCATTGCCCGCGCGCTGCTGCGCGATGCGCCGATCCTGCTGCTCGACGAAGCGACCAGCGCGCTTGACGCCGAAAGCGAACGCCTGGTGCAGGATGCGCTCGATCACCTGATGCAGGGGCGCACCACGCTGGTCATCGCCCACCGCCTTGCCACCGTGCGCGCGGCCGATCGCATCGTCGTGATGGATGGCGGCAGGATCGTGGAACAAGGCAACCACGCCAGCCTGATGGCCGCCGACGGGCTCTATGCCCGGCTTGCCCGCATGCAGTTCGAAGGGGCCTGAGCGCCAGCGCCACGGCTCTTTCGTACCGCTGCCGGCGCCAAGGTTACCGATTTGCCATGTGGGCAATGCATGGAACGGCTTGAAAGCAGTGCTGCACTGCGGCAAGTCGGGTGCCCATGGACAGCCACACCATTACTGCCGTCATTCTCGGCATCGTCGAAGGCCTCACCGAGTTCCTTCCCGTTTCCTCCACCGGGCACCTGATCCTCGCCACCGAACTCCTCGGCTTCAACGCCAAGGAATGGGAAGTGTTCAACGTGGTGATCCAGCTGCCGGCGATCCTGGCGGTGGTGGTGCTCTATTGGCGCACTTTCGTCGATGTCGCCAAGGGGGCGCTGCGGGCCGATCCCGATTCGCTGCACTTCGTGCGCAACGTGCTGGTGGCATTCATCCCCTCGGCGATCCTGGGCGTGCTGCTCAAGAAAAAGATCGACGTGCTGATGGAGACCCCGGCAGTGGTCGCCGCCGCGCTGGTCGTGGGCGGCGTGCTGATCCTGGTGATCGAGCGGCTCTCGCGGCAGGGCGAATACCAGCCGGTCAGCAAGCTGCCGCTACCCAAGGCGCTGGCCGTGGGGGTGATGCAGTGCCTGGCCATGATCCCGGGCATGTCGCGTTCGGCGTCCACCATCATGGGCGCGCTGTCCATGGGCATCAACCGCAAGACGGCGGCAGAATTCAGCTTCTTCCTGGCCGTTCCGACAATGTTCGGCGCCACCGCCAAGCAGCTGTGGGACAATCGCCACGAACTGACCAGCGGCGCGGCCAGCGTGGGATGGGGCGATATCGCCGTGGGCGGCGTGGTCTCGTTCCTCGTCTCGCTGGTGGTGATCAAGTTATTCGTCACCTATATCGGCCGCCACGGCTTTGCGCCCTTTGCCTGGTACCGCATCGTGATCGGTGCCGGCGCACTGGTGTGGTTGCTCGGCGTCTAAAAAACGCGCATTTCTGCCCCTGCCAATGACATTGCCGATAACCCCGCAGCCCACCCGGGCGGCGGGGTTTTTCACGGCCTTCAAGAGCATCACGCAACGTTCTGTCGCAAATGCGGAACCAACCCCCGCGTGGCGAATTATCCCACCCAGACAGCCACTCGTGGCAACAACAAAGGGGTAAACCGTCATGGGCCTTATCGTTCTCTTGATCGTTGGCGGCGTTCTGGGCTGGCTTGCCAGCATCGTCATGCGCACTGACGCCCAGCAGGGTGTTTTCCTGAACATCGTCGTCGGCATCGTCGGCGCCATGCTCGGCGGCTTCCTGCTTGGCCCGCTGCTCGGCGGCGGCAGCATCACCAACGGCATCTCGGCCGGCAGCCTGGTGGTCTCGTTCCTCGGCGCGCTGATCCTTCTGGCCATTGTCAATCTCGTGCGCCGCGGTTCGGTGCGCTGAGCCGGCCATTCCGGCCAAACTAACAGGGAGAGCCCGTTATGAAGTTCGCCAAGTACGCCCTCGTTCTGCCCGTCGCCGCGCTCGGCCTCAGCCTCGCTGCGTGCGAAAGCAAGCAGGAAAAGGCTGCCGACAAGACGGCTGACGCCGTTGCTGCCCAGTCGGACGCTGCTGCCGACGCCATCGATTCGCAGGCCGCCGACGCTACCGGCGCTGCCGCTGACAAGATGAACAGCAAGGCCGATGCCGTTCGCGCCGAAGGCAAGGACGAAGCTTCGGCGATCAAGGAAAACGCGGAAAAGGCCGAAAAGGCCCACTGATCTCCCGCGGACAAAGGAAACGGGGCGCCAGGCATCAGCCTTGGCGCCCCGTTTCCTTTCTACAAGGCTTGACTTTCACGGCCGCCTCCCGCAATGGCGGCCCCCTGTCAGGGCGGCGCGCGCCGCCCGTTTTGTTTGAGCAAGCGGCGCGCTGACGCCTAGAAGGATTTTAGGACAAGCCCATGGCAAAGCCAACTACCGTCAAGATTCGTCTGGTTTCGACCGCAGACACCGGCTTCTTCTACGTCACCAAGAAGAATCCGCGCAACACCACCGAAAAGATGACTTTCCGCAAGTACGATCCGGTGGTGCGCAAGCACGTGGAATTCAAGGAAGCCAAGATCAAGTGATCTGAAGGCTTTCCTGCCAGAACATGCACAAGGCCGGGGCTTGTCTCCGGCCTTTTGTGTTTTCGGCTGCCGCCGGGGCGATTCGGAACCGAAAGGTTCACGGGCAGTTCAATGCGACTGCCTCAAGGAGTGGCGATGAACAGCTTGACCAAGATCCTGCGCGCCGGGCCGATTGCCGGCCTGGCTGCCGCACTTTTCGTTTCGCCGGGCGTGCCCACCGCGCTGGCCGCCCCCGCTGCGCCGGCAGCAGCCCCTGCCAACGATGTCGACCGCGCTGTTGCCGCACTGCGCGCGATTTCGACGATGCGCGCCGATTTCGTGCAGACCGATCGCAACGGCCAGCGTCTGACCGGCACGGTCACGCTGCAGCGCCCCGGCAAGATCCGCTTTCAGTACCAGCCGGGCGTGCCGCTACTGATCGTGTCGGATGGCGCGGCGCTGACCGTGATCGACTATGAAGTGCGGCAGGTGTCGCGCTGGCCGATTCGCAACAGCCCGCTGGGCGCGCTGCTCAACCCGGACAAGGACGTGGCGCGCTATGCCCGCCTGCTGCCCACCACCAACCCCGACGTTGTCAGCCTGGAAATCAAGGATCCGCGCCATCCCGAATATGGCACGATGACCATGATCATGGTCCGCAAGCCCGGCGCGCCGGGCGGGCTGCAGCTCGATAGCTGGGTGGCGCTCGATTCGCAGAACCAGCGCACCACGATTCGCCTGTCGAACCAGCAATATGGCGTGCCGGTCCCGGCCAACACCTTCCGCTTCAACGACCCGCGCCCGCAAATCCGCCATTGATGCACCCGCTGGCCGCAGCGGGCGAACGGTTCATCATCGTTACCAGACCCTCTGCGACACTTTGCGAACAACCAGACCCTTCCGTTCATCGGGCAGCAAGCGGCCCGCCCCTAGAACGGTTTCAGACGAGACGGACAAGACGGGTTTCCCCCCTGTTGCCCGATCTGACTTCAACCTCTCGTCGACCGCGTGACGAACGCACATGGAACCCTCGGACCATTGCCCCCGGTCCGAGGGTTTTCCTTTTTTGTGGTGTTGCGGGGCGTCCGGGCGGCTGCGAACGGCACCCGGCTGCGCTTCCGGTGCTCACGACCTTTGAAGGTCGCTGCGCGCCGGTTCTCGCCGGGCGCCATTCTCGCTCGCCCGGCCATCCCCGCAACGCCACAAAAAGCCCCTTGGACCAGGGGATGTTTATCCGCCTTGCCGGGGTGGGCGGGCGATCGTAAAGCGCTGCCATGGTTTCGATCGCCACCTGGAATATCAATTCCGTCCGCCTGCGCGCCGATCAGGTCGTGCGTTTTCTGGAAGCGGAACAGCCCGATGTGCTGTGCCTGCAAGAGATCAAGGTGGCAGAGCACCTGTTCCCGCACGAGGTGTTCGAAAGCCTGGGCTATACCCATCGCGCGATCCACGGACAGAAGGGCTATCACGGCGTGGCCACGGTCAGCCGCCTGCCGCTGCGCGAGTTCAGCCGGCACGATTGGCAGGACAATGGCGAGGCGCGCCATGTCGGCGTGGAACTGCTCGGCGCCGGCCAGGGCCTGATTCTGGAAAACGTCTATATCCCGGCCGGTGGCGATATCGCCGACCGCGCGCTCAATCCCAAGTTCGGCCAGAAGCTCGATTTCCTGGAGCGGATGACGCGCTGGGCCGACAAGATCGATCGCCCCACGCTGATCGTCGGTGATTTCAACATCGCCCCGCTGCCGCAGGATGTCTACGACCACAAGGCACTGCTCAAGGTGGTGAGCCACACGCCGATCGAGGTGGAAACGCTGCAGCGCTTTGCCGATGCCCATGGTTGGGTAGACCTGGGCCGCAAGCACATTCCCGCGCCGGAACGCAACTATTCCTGGTGGTCCTATCGCTCCTATTGGCGGCAAAAGGACCAGGGCCGTCGGCTCGATCATATGTGGGCCTCGCCAGACCTGGCGCCGCAATCGCTCTCGCACCGCTTCGTGGAAGAGACCCGTCGCTGGGACCAGCCTTCCGACCACGTGCCGCTGATCACCGAGTTTGCCCTTTGACCACGCCGGCGGCTGCCACGCGCCGGGTGGCACGGGCGCTTGATGCCCTGCGCCACGGCTGGGCGATCCGCGTAACGGATGCGGCCGGCGCGCTGGATCTGCTGCCGGCCGAAACCGGCTTTGCCCAGCCCGGGCTCTATGCCGCGCAGATGCTGATTTCGGCCGCACGCGCCGCCACGCTCAAGCTGGCGAACCAGCGCCACGCCGCCGTGCCCCATGCGCCGGTACTAATTCACGCAGCCGAACCGTTCACACTGGCGAACGGGCGCGATCTGGCCGATCCGGCGCACGATCTCTCCAGCCCGTTGCGCGGGCCATTTCGCGCCAGCCCGATCGCGTCGACAGCAGGCGCCGAAGCCGCGATGGAACTGGCACGCCTCGCTGGCATCCTGCCCGCCTTCCTGGTCGGCAGCGGGATCGACGTGGCCGAAACCGTGGCTGCGGCCGATCTGGCACAATTCAAGGACCCGCTCAATCTCACGATCCAGGCGCGCGCGCGCCTGCCGGTCGATGCCTGCGAAGAAGCAGAGATCATCGCCTTTCGCGCCCGTGACGATCTGCGCGAGCATGTCGCCTTGATCGTGGGGCAACAGGACAATGCCGTGCCGCCGCTGGTGCGGCTGCACAGCGAATGCCTGACCGGTGATATCCTTGGCAGCCTGAAATGCGATTGCGGCCCGCAGTTGCAGGCCGCCCTGGCACGGATGGCCGCCGAAACGACGCAGGGTGGCTGGGGCGTCCTGCTCTACCTGCGCCAGGAAGGCCGCGGCATCGGGCTGATCAACAAGCTGCGCGCCTATCAGTTGCAGGACCAGGGCTTTGACACAGTCGATGCCAACGAGCGCCTGGGCCTGCCTTCTGAAGCACGCGATTTTCCGGTGGCGGCGCGGATGCTGGACCTGATCGGGGCACGGCAGATCCGCCTGATGACCAACAACCCGGCCAAGGTCGCGGCGCTTGAAGCGCTGGGCGTCACCGTGCTGGAACGGGTCGCCCACCAGCTGCCGGCCAACCCGCACAACGCGCGCTATCTCGAAACCAAGCGCGATCGCACCGGGCACCTGCTGAAGTAACGGCTCGTTGGGCTGGGTTTCCACCACCCCCAACCCCCTCCTCTGAAGAAGAGGGGGCTTTTCGTATTGGTCAAAACGCGCGGAACATCACCAGCCCCACGCACAGCACCAGCACGGCGGTACCGGCAATGCCCTTGGCCAGATCGGCCCAGGTAAAGCGATCGAGGTGATCGGCGCGAAAGCGGGCATAGCCGCGCCCGATCGTGTCGTTGCTGGCGATCATCCCCACATCGAGGGCATTGGCCTCGCGCTTGAAGTAGTGGACGAGCATGCCGTGTTCCTCGGGCGTGACATCGGGATAGGCGGCAAGCAGGGCTTCGACATGCGCACGGCGGGCGAGCGCCGTGGCGCTCTGGGTCTGAATGGTCATTTCTCTGGTATCCTGGCAAAAACGGTACAGGCCCGCGCCACAGAGGGCGCAGGGCGATCATGGTTTTTGTCAGGCGTGCGGGGGTGCCCGGGGGGTGCCCGGTGCGCGCAGCGGCACAGTGGCCAGCGGCGGACCGGTGGCAGGCGGCGTCGCCTGGGCTTGGCGGGCCAGGATCGGCACCACCAGCAGCGGCAGCACCACGGCGATCGTCGGCAGGATCGGCACCGGCGGCAACGCCACCATGCGTGCCACGGCCACGTGCGGCCGCGCGGGGGCCACGGCCACTTCCACGGTATCGACCGAAAAGGCCGAACCACTGCGCAGCGCAACCGGCGCTGCCCCGGGCGCCAAGGCGCTCAGGGCAATCGTCAAGACCAGCAGTGCCGCCCACAGGCGGCCGGCCAGATGCAAGGGCAACCGGTTCAACACGCGGGCAACCTAGGGAACGTGACGCCGCAGGGCAAGGTCAGCGCCGCTCGAACCGGGCGATGCCGGGGCCAAGCGCATTGTTGCCCACGGTGATCCGGTCACCAGACCAGTCTGCCACGAACACCGTCGGGCGCGACAGGCCGGGCACCAACCGCGCGGTGTTGCCGGTGATAGTCAGGCCATCGGCGCTGTGCTCATGCCCTTCTGCGGCGTTGGCAATGAACGTGCTGTAGTTTTCCTTGTCGCGTCCCTGGACGAACCAGTTGCCTGAAATCAGGCCCGTGGCGCCGATCGACAGGTCGATCATGTAGTTGGTGGTGTGCCCGCGGCTATCGTCAAAGCTCGAATCGGTCACTTCGATGCGGCCGGCATGGCTTTTCACGTAATGGCCGCCGGTGCCCTGCTCGAAGCGGCTGCGGCGGATCACGACGCTGGCCTCGTCACCGAAATAGAGCGAATGCGCGCAGGACAGCCCACGATCGCAACGGCCGAGCCGGGTAAACGTCGATTGTTCGATCACCACGTGGCCAGCGGGGAAGTTGGCGGAAAGAATGCCTTGCTCGCTATCGCGGAACCAGGCCTCGCGCACGGTCAGGTCACCGCGTTCGAGCCGGATACCTGCGCCATTGGCATCAAACGCGCGCATGTTCTGGAACACCAGTCCTTCCACGCGCATCGATTGCCCGCGCATGACCAGCGCCGCCTTTTCCTCGCACACCTTGCCATCGAAGATCGCCTGGCCGGGGACGGCCGCGACATACGTCACATTGCCATGGGGCTGCACGCCGCAATCGTGCCAGGTGCCGGGCGCGATGCGGATGGTGCCGTCGCCCTCGCCCAGCGAATTGATCGCATCCTGCAGATGGTCATACCCCTTGCCGGTTTCGACCACAGTGAATGGAGCGCCACCGGGCGCTGACTGCGCCAGCAGGGCACCAGCAGGGATCGCGGCGAGAACGGCCACGGACAGGAGCATCAGACGCTGCCGCAACGTGCGGTGCCGGCTCAGGCGGGTTTGTATTTCGGTCAACATGGCGTTCACTCGGCTCCCCACCAATTGCAGGCAGCCTAGCGAAAAATGGTTGACCGTCCATTTAGGTTCCAGCGCCCGCTGTGCCGAAGCGGGGCACACCCTGCCATCAGGCCGATGGTCCCAACTAGAGGTGCGCGCGAATCACGGCGAGGAAGCGATCACCATAGGCATCGCGCTTGCGTGCGCCGACGCCGCCGATCGCCGCCATTTCAGCCAGCGACGTGGGCCGCGCCGCTGCCATTTCGCGCAGGACGGCATCGTGAAACACCACATAGGGCGGCACATTGGCTTCCTGCGCGATTTCCCGGCGGAGCGCGCGCAGTGCATCGAACAGCGGATCACCCACGGGATTGAGCGCGGCGCCGCTGCCGGCCTTGCCCCGGCGCCGGCT
>NZ_APCQ01000628.1:0-5375 GCF_000410615.1 Novosphingobium sp. B-7
GTTTCGGCTGCCACGCTCTATCCGCTGTTCGTGGGCCTGGCCCGGCCCGATCAGGCGCAGGCCGTGGCGCGGCTGGTGCGCGCGCAATTGCTGGCACCGGGCGGCTTGCGCACCACGCCGCTGCGCACCGGGCAGCAGTGGGACGATCCCAACGGCTGGGGACCCCTGCAATGGATCGCCCACGAAGGCCTGCTGCGCTATGGCGAGGGCGATCTTGCCGCCACGATCGCGCGCGCGTGGCTGGGCACGGTGCAGGCCGCCTATGACAGCACCGGCAAGATGCTGGAAAAATATGACGTGGAAGCCCATGCGCCGGGCGGCGGCGGGGAATATCCGCTGCAGGATGGCTTTGGCTGGACCAACGGCGTGACGCGGGCTTTTTTGGAGCGGTACGGGGATCAGCGCTAGGGTTCGCACCACCCCCAACCCCCTCCTCTTCAGAGGAGGGGGTTGGGGGTGGTGAAAACCTAAGCCGACCCCACCTTGCAAATCCGCCATTGCCGCGTATATTGCCCCTATATCGCGGCAATTGGTGAGGCGGGCGTGGCTACGGCGTTTCTGGTGGATGTGGTGGGGCAAGGCGGGGCGGTTTCGCCCGATGTCGTCTCGGGCCGTCTGCGCATCACCAAGACCGAACTGGCCCATGCCCTGGGCCTGTCGCGCGACAGTGTGTCCAAGGCCAGCCGCGTGGCATCGCCCGCCACGCAGAAGCGGCTGCGTGACATGGTGGAGATCGTCAACCGCGTGATCCCCTGGGCCGGTTCGGAACTTGCCGCCTTTGCCTGGTATCGGTCGCAGCCGCTGCCTTCGTTCGGGGATCAGACGGCAGAGGATATGGTCCACGCCGGGCGGGGGGAAGCGGTGAAGCGCTATCTCAGCCGCATGGCCGAGGGCGGCTTTGCCTGATCGTGGCCGATCCGTTGCCGTTCAGCCGCCTGAGCGGCGCCGTCTATCGCGCGCATCATCCGCGCTGGGCGTTCGATCCGGTTTCGGGAGAAGGCGCGGCGCGCCACGGCGGGCGCTTCAATCCCGTGGGCATGCCCGCGCTCTATACCGCGCTGCGCCCGGAAACCGCCTGGCTGGAAGCGCAGCAGGGCTTTGCCTTCAAGGCGCAGCCGCTGACGCTGTGTTCCTATGACGTGGATTGCGCCGATCTGGTGGACCTGACCGACACGGCCACGCTGGCGGCCTTGGGCGTGGCCCCGGCTGACCTGGCCTGCGCCTGGGAAGACCTGGCCGATCGCGGGCACACCCCGCCCACGTGGCACCTGGCAACGCGGCTGGCGTCGCAGGGCGCGGCCGGGGTGATCGTGCCCAGCTTTGCCCATCGCGCCCAGGCCGACGATCGCAACGTTGTGTTCTGGACCTGGGCCGATGCGCCGCCGCACCAGGTGCGCGTGGTGGACGACCATGGCCGCCTGCCGCGCGACGACAGTTCCTGGCGCTAGAGCGCGATCGACTTTGACTGCGTCAAAGCCGGCGCTCTAGCATTTTTATTTGCCGCATTTTCCGAGTCGGCAGGTGATTCCACCTGCCTTGAAAATGCTCTTGGCCTTCAATTCCTTGCCTGCCATGCGCACAGGCCCAGGCTGGCACCCTTGGCCAGCGCGGCGGGCACCTTGGCATCGGCCAGGGCTGCGCTGTGTCCGCCCTGGCACACCACGGTTTGCCCGGTGATCCCGGCCAGTTCGATCAGCACCTGGTCCCAGTGGCGATATTGCACGTCGTGCGCTTCGCCGGGATAGACACGGAAGGCGACCACGTTGGGGAAATGGTGGTGCCAGTATTCCGCCTGGTCCAGCGTGACCAGCGGATCGGCACCGCCCTGGTAGATGTGCACCGGCGCGGTAACCCTGGAAACATCGGGCGCCGCGCCGCAATAGCGCAGCATCTCGGCCGCTTCGGGCAGGGGATCGCCCATTTGCCCGCGAATGAAGAACGTGCGCGCGCCTTCCTCGAACGCGCGATCGGCAAAGCCGGGGATGCGCCGCGTCGGGCTGGTGGCGGGAAAGGCCCACCAGCTTTGCGGGTTCTGCACTTGCCCGGCAAGGGATTGCGCCAGCGTGGCCAGCGGCACGCCGCATTGCCGCCCCTGCGGATTGGTGGCGGCGGTGGCCAGCATGTGCAGGCTGATCACGCGATCGGGCATCGCCCCGGCCACGGCGGCCATATAGGGGCCACCGCCCGAAATCGCCACGCCGGCAAAGCGCTGCACCGCCAGGTGATCGAGCACGGCGCGCACCTCGCTGGCATAATCGGCATAGGTCCACCCCGGCTGATAGGCGGTATCGCCAAAGCCGTTGCGCTCCACCGTGATGAACCGCAGTTTTAGCGCGACGCGCAGGCTCTTGAGGAAATCGGTCATCCCGCTGGCCCGCGCGCTGGTGCCGGTGCCGCCGATGAACACCACGCTGCGCCCGCCCAGATCGCCGCTGTCGGTGAAATGGACCACGCGCCCGCCTGGCATGGTCAAGGCCTGGACCGCCGGCCCGAAATCGTCGAAGCGATCGGGCAGCGGCGGGACCATTGCGGCGGGCTGGGCTGGTGCTTTGGCAAGGCCCGGGGTTGCGGCCGTGGCCGCCAGAAGAAACGCGATCATCAGGCGGCGCATCGGTCTTTCCTTTCTGTTCAGCCCAGCGATATCCGGCGGCCGGCGCCATCGGGAACCGGCAGATCGGCCTGCGCCGTTGCCAGTTCCGCCATGCGCGCCGCCGGCACGCCGGTGGCCGGCCCGGCCCGGCCGGTGTCCTTGCTGACATGCAACAGCATCTGTTCGGCCGTGGCCACCAGTTGCCCGTCGCTGCCGCGAAACAGGCTGTGGAACACGTGGGCGCGCTTGGCATCGGCGCCCAGGATCTGCGTGGCGGCCACCAGGCGATCCCCGGCATGGGTTTCGCCCAGATGGCGGATGTGGGTTTCCACGGTGAACCAGCTGCCGGCCTGCGCCAGGTAGGCCGCATCCACGCCGATGTGCCGCAGCAGCGCATCGGTGGTATCGCCAAACACCTGGAGGTAGCGATGCTCGGTCATGTGGCCGTTGTAATCGATCCATTCCGGCGCCACGTCGGTGGCGTGGAGGGCCAGGGGCCGGCGCTCATCTATGCTGCTGGCGAGCGGGGCGGGGGCCTGCTCCATCAGGCGGCGGGCATAGCTGGCGAGGGTTTGCCCAGCGCCGTAATCCTGCCCGCGCAGGCCCGAAAGCACGGCGATCAGGCAATCGTCGCGCTGGCGCTCCAGCGCGCGGATCGACATATCGCCGGCCTGGTCGTCAGACTGCGCGGCAACCGCGTCGATCAGCTCCTGCGTCAGTTCAGGCGCTTCGAGCTTGGTCCACGGCAGTTTCAGCGCGGGGCCGAACTGCGCCAGGAAATGGCGCATCCCAGCCTCGCCGCCAGCCATGCGATAGATCAGGAACGTGCCCATGAACGACCAGCGCAGCCCGGCGCCAAAGCGGATGGCGTCGTCGATTTCCTCGGTCGTGGCCACGCCGTCGTTCACCAGCCACAGCGCCTCGCGCCACAGGGCTTCGAGCAGGCGATCGGCGATGAACCCGTCGATTTCCTTGCGCACATGCAGCGGGTGCATGCCGATGGCCGAATAGAAGGCGGCGGCGCGGTCCCTGGTTTGGGTTGAGGTCTGGGCGCCGCCGCAGATTTCAACCAGCGGCAGGAGGTATACCGGGTTGAAGGGATGACCCACGACCATCCGCTCGGGATGGGCCATGCCCGATTGCAGGCGTGTGGGCAAAAGGCCCGAGGTGGACGAGCCGATCACCACGTCGGGCCGCGTGGCGGCGTCGATGCGGGCCAGGATCGCGATCTTGAGGTCTTCGCGTTCGGGCAGGCTTTCCTGCACGAAATCGGCATCGGCTACGGCGTCTTCGACGCTGCTGGCCAGGCGCAGGTGACCTTGCGCGGGCAGGGCGCCGGGCACCAGCTTGTCCCAGGCGCGGCGCGCGGCGGCGAGCACGGTCGTCACCTTGCGTTCGATTTCCGGATCGGGATCGAAGATCGCAACGTCGATGCCGTTGAGCAGCATCCGCGCCGCCCAGCCGGCGCCGATCACGCCACCGCCGACCAGCCCCGCCCGGGCGATGGAGGGCGCCGCCATTACGCCACCTTCCGCAGCTTGAGCTTTTCCCGCACCTCGGCGGGGCCCATCACGCGCACGTTCATCGCCTCGATGATGGTGCGCGCGCGGGTGACCAGATCGGCGTTGGAGGCCTTGACCCCGCGCGAGAGATAGAGGTTGTCTTCCAGGCCCACGCGGACGTTGCCACCGGCCAGCACGGCCATGGCCACGAACGGCAGCTGCCGCGCGCCGATCGAAAAGGCCGAGAACGTGGCGCCTGGCGGCAGCTGGTTGACCATCGCCATGGTCGTGCCCGGATCATCGGGCGCGCCATAGGGGATGCCCAGGCACAGCTGGATCATCACCGGATCATCGAGCAGGCCTTCCTTGATCAGGTCTTTGACAAAGACCAGGTGGCCGAAATCGAACACTTCCAGTTCGGGCCGCACGCCCAGTTCCTGCACTTTGGCCGCCATGGCGCGCAGGTGGCTGGGCGTGTTGGTCATCACATAGTCGCCCAGCGAAAAGTTCATCGTGCCGCAATCGAGCGTGCAGATTTCGGGCAGAAGTTCCACCACATGGGCCAGCCGTTCCATCGGGCCGACCATGTCGGTGCCCACCGGATTGAGCGGCAGGGGATTTTCGCCCGCGCCGAACACCACGTCGCCGCCCATGCCGGCGGTCAGGTTGATGATCACGTCGGTATCGGACTCGCGGATGCGCTCCACCACTTCGCGATAAAGCGCGACATCGCGGCTGGCCTGCCCGGTTTGCGGATCACGCACATGGATGTGGGCAATCGCGGCGCCGGCCTTGGCCGCCTCGATCGAGGCCTGCGCGATCTGCGCCGGCGTGATCGGCAGGTCGGGATGACGGCTGGCGGTGTCGCCCGAACCGGTAACCGCGCAAGTGATGAACACGTCGCTCTGCATCGCAACTCCCCCGTGCTGATGATGCCAGCATGCGGCAGGTGCCGCGAAAATTTGACGCTGGAAACGACACAGATGATGCAATTTGCGACGCAGCGTGTTTTCCTGCGCGGCGATGACCGAACCCGCGATCTCCCCGCCTGAACGAATCGATTTCCTGCTGGTGGAGGGCTTTTCCGCCCTGGCGTTCTTTTCCACGGTGGAGCCGCTGCGCGTGGCCAATCGCCTGGCCGCCCAGCCGCTGTTTGCCTGGCGCCTGCATTCCGCCGATGGCGAGCCGGTGGCGGCATCGAGCGGGATGCGCGTGGTGGTCGATGCGCCGCTGGCTGCGCTCGATCCGCCGGGCACGCTGATCGTGTGCGCCGGGTTTCATCC
>NZ_KE148523.1:0-5985 GCF_000410615.1 Novosphingobium sp. B-7
ATGGTAAGTGAAATTATTAAGCGAAGGCACTAGCGGTTCGGCTCGTATAATAGCAATTCAAGTCGATGATCCCAAATAGTTGCTTTTGGATGTATCGGCTTTGTGGTATCCAAACTCGAGCCGAAAAAAGTTTTGCAAGGATGTAGCAAAGCGAAAAGGGTGGAGATTTTCTGTAGCAAAGCGAAAGAAAATACAACCCGTTCCTTGCGGAACTTTTAGCTATTTCTATATAGAGTAAGAAGGGACAAGCATACTAACATCGAAAATCGTCAGTAATACCAAGGGTTTCAGGATTTTTCGTACTTACCGTTTTTGGTAAGTAAACTTACCGTTTTTGGTAAGTACGAATTTAATAAAAAAAGTCTACTTTAAAAGTAGACTTAGAATAATTTAATAGGTAAATTTTTAAGTTGTTTTGGAACCTTTCTAAACATAGCTTTAAGTGTCGGATTAACTTCATCTCTATTCCCTGAAAACATGATGTGAGGATTTATAAATAATGCATATGCTCTAACATTATTATCATCAACACCACTCTCCGAACGAGCTATAATACCTTTATCAATTAACTTCCTAACTAACGGACTAACTTTAGTTTCATATCTTCCGATTTTTTTAGCTAATTCTCGCTGAGTTAATGGAATTTGTTCTTTTGAATTAATATCACTAACTAAACAATTACTTAAAAAACCTACACACATTGAAATATCTAATAAAAATACTTTTTCAGCATTCGTTAAATAATCAATTTCAAATAAATATTGAATATTTTGTTGAATAATTTGAACAAATTTTGCTTTATTTTTTATTTTACGTTCAGGAACTAATTTCATTCCTCTTGAACTAGCTTTTGCTTGAAGTTCATTCGCTATGTACATTTCTTCTTCTGACAAGATCTTTGAATTCTTCATATCTCTCAATCTTGCATTTTTTTCAGCCTGTTCTAAATTGTTGATATTTGACATAATCTTTCTCCTCTGTCCTAAAATTTTCAACTAGAGAAGAGGAACATTTTATGTTATGATTCTTATAGAAATTAAAAATAAAGATATTCAAAAAACCTCTCCTCTAATTGTTTGTTTGGTCGCTTTCAATTATAACATGAGAGGTTTTTTTATTACCATAAATTAAAAAACCTTAAATTATGATACTGTTATTATTCATAGCGTAATGCTTCAATTGGATCTAATTTCGCTGCTTTATTCGCTGGAATTAATCCAAAAATAATACCTAACACCATAGAAAATAACACCCCTCCAACAACAACATTCCAAGAAACAAGTGGTGGCCATTTTGCAATTGATGAAACAATATATGCACCACTATATCCAAGACCTATACCTACTAAACCACCTAAAAGTGTTAACATAACAGCTTCAATTAAGAATTGTAACAATATTTTACCACGTGTCGCTCCAAGAGCTTTACGTATCCCAATTTCACGAGTGCGTTCTGTTACAGATACAAGCATAATATTCATTACACCAATACCACCAACAATCAATGAAATACTAGCAATACCACCAATAATCATTGTCATAATATTTGTCATTTGAGAAATACTTTCTTGAATTTCTTTTAAATTCATAACCTCATATTTCCCTGTAAACTCAATAGGCTTACGACTATTTAATACATTCGCTGTTTTTTTTCCAGCATCATCTAAATTATCTACATTTTTAGCTTGAACAGAAATACTATTAATTTCTTCTGTCCCATATAATGTCGGCCATAAGGAAAGCGGAATTAATGCTTCAGAATCTCCTATTTCCATAAATCCTTCTTCTGCTTTATATACACCAATAATTTGCATTGGTTGACCTTTTAATTCCATGATTTTTCCAATAGGGTTTTCTGATTTAAATATTTTTTTTTCTACACCCGAACTAATCATAATAACATTATTTCCTTGCTCAATATCCACATCGTTTAAAGAACGTCCTTTTAACAATTTCACTTTATTTGCGACGAAATATTCCTCCTCTAATCCTTTAACATTTACCAAATCTTTTTTATCATTTATATCCAATGTCTCCATACTTGAATTCATCTTAATTACATGTAAGATTTCAGGGATTTTTCTTATTTCAAAAATATCTTCTTCTGTCAACTTTGGCTTTTCTTCCGATTTCATATCAAATGAATCGTTTATATCAGGACTATAATTAACAGAAATCATATTACTACCCGTACCAACAAATTGTGATTTTAATGAAGCTTCTCCACCTTGCCCAATCGCAACAACGGTAATAATAGAACCTACACCAATAATAATTCCAAGCATTGTAAGACCTGAGCGTAATTTATGAGCTAAAATAGAAGATAAAGCAATTTTTATACTATCTAATAAACTCATACTGCACACCTTCTATCTTCTATGATTTTCCCATCTCTTAACAAAATACGTCTTGAAGAATACTCAGCTACCTCTTCTTCATGTGTAACCATAACAATCGTCGTACCTTCTGCATTAAGCTTCGTAAAAATATCCATAACTTGCTCACCAGATTTCGTATCTAGCGCACCCGTCGGCTCATCAGCCATAATAAACCTTGGATTATTCGCAATCGATCTTGCAATAGCTACACGTTGTTTCTGTCCACCCGATAACTCACTCGGTAAATGATGAACCCTGTCTGATAAACCAACTTTACTAAGTGTTTCAAGCGCTCTTTGACGACGTTCTGATTTCTTCACACCTCCATAGATAAGCGGAAGTTCAACGTTTTCTACTGCGGAAAGACGAGGTAATAAGTTAAAATGCTGAAATACAAATCCAATATATTCATTACGAATTAAAGCAAGCTTTGACTCATCTGCCGTTAAGATATTCACATCATTCAAAATATATTTACCTTCTGTTGGCCGATCTAAACAACCAATAATGTTCATAAGCGTTGATTTACCAGAACCAGACGGTCCCATAATAGAAACGAACTCGCCTCTTTGAATTGTTAAACTAATACGATGTAAAATTGGCACAGCCAGCTGTCCCTGGTAATATGTTTTAGAAATATTATTTAACGTAATCATTTCCTTTGCACTTCCATTCCGTCATACACATTGTCAGAAGGATTTTTAACTACCTTTTGCCCCACTGTTACGCCTTCAGTAATCTCTGTCCAATCTCCATCAGTAGCACCTTTTTTTACATTTTGTTTACGAAGCTTTCCTTTTTCTTCGATATAAACAAATGCATCATCGTCTTTTTCTACAATGCTCTTACTTGGAACAGCAATCATCGTCTTATTCTCTAAGTTTACTTGTAATGAAACATGGTAACCTGGAGATAAACCGTCTTGGCTATCAAGACTTGCTTTATATGTATATTGGGACATATTTTGAGTTGCCTCACCTACACCACCAGCTTGACCCATCTCTGCACTCGTTGGGAATTCACTTACCTCTGTAATCTTACCTGTCCACTTCTTCTTATTATTTGCTTTCGCAGTTACAGTGAATGTTTGATCCTTTTTGATTTGTGACTTCTGAAGCTCTGTTAAAGTCCCTTGAACTTGGAACGGGTCTTTAGAAGCAACTTGTAAAAATGCCTTCCCTTGTCCACCTAACGCTTGAGATGAACTTTGCGCCGCATCTTTATCTAACTTTTGAACAACACCAGCAAAATTACTATAAATCGTAAGCTCTTTCTGCTTTTTATTTAACTCTTCTTTCTGTAACTTCCCTTTCTCTTTCTCAAGGTCAGTTGTTTTTTGCGCTATTTCTAACTCACTTACTTGCTCTTCCATCGGATCTGTTACTTCCTTCCCAGCTCCGCTATCTTTCACCTTCTTAATTTCTTTCTTAAGCGAATCAATCTTCTTTTTTCCTTGATCATAACGCATATCTGCCATCTTCTGATCAAGCTCAGCTTGCTTCATTTGAAGATTAATCTCTTCATTATCATAAGAGAATAACTTCGTACCTTTCTCTACCTCTTGTCCTTCTTTTACCTCAATATCTTTCACTTTTCCTTTGGCCGAATCCGCATAGAAACTTTCAATATTCCCAGGCTTCACCTGACCAGAAACTAACTTCGTATTATTCAGCTTACGCTCTGTCACTTTCTCAAAACTTACAGCATCTGTATTCGTTATACTTTTCTTCTTACCCTGCATCATATAAATATTAATAAACACAACAATAGAAATTAACAAAAAAGAACCAATAATAATAAAACGTTTTTGTTTTTTTCTCTTTAAATGAACTTTATCTAAAATCATAATTTTCTCCTTTAAACCGTGTTTTTTAAAACTATTTAAATTTTTATACAATAGTAAAAATTAGTCAATCTAAAATTCTCAATATGCAATTATGCATAAAAGTAGAAAATTGAATGTATATTCTGATAACCTAATGAAAGAATTAATTCTAAAATTTGTAATATTCAGGAGGAATTTGGGATGTTATTTAACGTTGTGTCAAAATTAGGTTGGACAGGTATTAATATTGGAACAGCTAATGCACTTATCGGAGCACTTATGACTGGTAGTGATATCTGGACTGCAATTTCAGTTGCTGGTTTAGCATTCGGTGGTGGAATTGGTACAGCTATTTCTACAATTGGTAGAAAAGCTATCATGGAAATGGTAGAAAAAGTAGGTAAAAAGAAAGCTGCACAGTGGTAATATAAAATAATAAATGCTTTTAGAAATATTTATATTTCTAAAAGCATTTACCATAAAGACATAATTCATCGGGGTAATAAAAATGTGGAAAACTCTATCTGTATATATAAAACTTAATTTCAAGTATACTCTAAAAAGAAAAATTGAAGTATTAGACAAAAAAATATTTAGTAAATTAAGAATCGATACAAAAAAATATTTCGTTTTAACTTTAGCAATTTTATACTTAATTGAATGCGCTTTATTA
This sequence comes from Novosphingobium sp. B-7, assembly GCF_000410615.1. Classification (NCBI taxonomy): domain Bacteria; kingdom Pseudomonadati; phylum Pseudomonadota; class Alphaproteobacteria; order Sphingomonadales; family Sphingomonadaceae; genus Novosphingobium; species Novosphingobium sp. B-7. Next base: position 4,876 of record NZ_KE148523.1, read on the forward strand.
ATGTCTATAAGTGGATTAATAACAAATCAACTAAAAAAAGCTTTTTCAATAGAATCTGTAGTTTATTATTACTACGCTTTTTTATTTTTATACGCTTCATTCCTTCCAATAATTTCAAGAACCTTCAAATTAATAACCCCATTTGACAAAGATTTATTATTTAAATCGCCACTACATAATAATAAAATTTATATAATGCTATGGCTAAATGATTTTATAAAAAATAGCCCAAGTTTCCTATCTTATATTGCCATAGGTATAGGAATTAGCTTTTATCTTAATAACAAATTATCATTTTATACAATTACAATTTGTTTAATCTTAATTAGCACTATAATTTCTTATATCTCACAACATATTTATATAAGTTTAAAAGTAAAAATGATTCAACAAGGCTATGGATATAAAGCTTTTATAAGTTCAATATTTATAGGGATTTTCACATTATTCGTAACAATCCTTATTGCAAAATTATTTATAAATCTAAGTGTTCCATCTTTTAAACTATTAATCAATAAAATTAAATTGAATCATTCTTTTACTTGGGAAAACTTTTTATCAATACTAAACAATACAATGCTCAGTATAGGTGAATTTATTAGAACTATCATCGATAGTTGGACACCTAGCGCAATAGCTACTAGAATACTTTTTAATAACTTACAAAAAACAGATATCAAACTAATCCTATTATTAGTATTAACAATAATTATTATGTTACCAATAACTCATAAAAAATCAGGATTTTGGTATAGAACAGAATTTAATAAAATTGTCACTAAAGTAAATGGATGGATCCCACATTATGGTGTTTTTTTACAAAAAATAACAAAAGATTATTTAGTTAAAGTACAACTGAAAAAATTATTTAGAGACAACGAACAATTATCTAAACATTATACGTTCTTTTTTATTGATTTTAGTATTTGGATGTTTGGAGGATTAGCTTTTACTTTATCTAACTATAGTTCTTCTGAACTTTTCCAACTATTCGGAAGTTGTTTTATTATACATGCAATTACTAGAGATGCATTTTCATCAGGAAATACTCTATTCCCTGGACACTTAAATTTCGACTCAGATGGGAGAAGTGTTAAAATTTTTCGTCTA
>NZ_KE148523.1:6009-12618 GCF_000410615.1 Novosphingobium sp. B-7
CAAATCTCTACAAATTATACAAAGCAAAAATTAAAACACAACGTTTATTAGGAATACATGAGTCATTAATAGGTTTATTAATAGTAATAACTATATTCAAAACAAATTATTACACATTATCTATAATAGGTCTGATTTTTATATTGAATTTAATAGTGAGCCCACACTTCTCATTATTACCATCATATATTAGTCCACACTATAAAAGACAACATTATACGGAAACCGGAACTTATAAAGAACAAGAAATTCTTAGCGATTCAATTTTCAATCGAATCACAAATTTGATAAATATAGCTATTACATTTCCCTTTTTAGTAGCTTATTTAGCAAATATAAAATTTATATACTTCTATATAATATATAGTCTATGGATAATACTTATAATAATAATTGCAATAATATTTATACATCTAACATGTAAAAAAAATAGTTCATTGATTAATAAAGGAGATATTACTTCATGATCCTAAAACCTTTAAAAAAACAATTCATTTTAGCAGCATTAATATATTTCGGAACAGTATTATTTGGAGTTTTTTCATATTTTATAGTTCCATATGATTTAGGTGAAATGGGAATTAATACTAAGACTAATTGGTTAGAATATTTCATTCATAATGGAACAATTAATCTAATAATTATATTTAGCTTTTTATCACTTGGTTTAATAACTGTTGGTTCACTTTTGTTAAATGGGATAGTAATGGGATATATGTTTGGTCATGCAATTCAAACAAATGCTGTAATGAAATTTTTATTATTATTAGCCCCCCATGGAATCATAGAAATTCCAACTGCATGGTTAGCTAGTGCGGTATCCTTTTTTATCATTTCATATACTACAAAAAAGATAAAAAACAAAGAAAAAATAGATTTTAAATTTCTTATATTTACAATTTTAAAATACACAATTATAACCGAAATTTTAATTCTTATTGCAGGAATTATTGAAGAAAACATAACTTTAATCTCATAAAACAAGGGGTGTTTACCATTTTATTAGAAGTGTGTAACATTAATAAAAATTATGGAGATAAAACTATTATTGAAAATTTAAATTTAAATTTGAATAATAAAGAAATCATAGCAATTATGGGTTCCAATGGAATAGGAAAAACTACATTACTAAACATAATTACAGGATTAATAAGACCCGATTCAGGAGAAATTTATATAAAAAAGATAAACCCTTTTGACGATGTAAAAGCAAGAAAACATATTGGATATATACCTATAGACGGTTTTTTATATGATCATTTAAACGCTTATGAAAATCTTGAAATGATAGCAAATTTATATGGTATAAATTTCAAAGATATTGATATTATAATGCTTCTAGAACAAGTTGGATTAGAGTTAACCGATGCAAAAAAAGCAACAGGAACATATTCCTTAGGTATGAAACAAAAACTTAATTTCGCATGTGGACTTATACATAATCCTGATATAATAATACTAGATGAACCATTCAATGGATTAGATCCTAATTCTACAAAAAATTTCAAAAAATTACTGAAAAAATTATCTCAAACAGGAAAAGGTATAATATTTACAAGTCATCTTCCCGAAACAATTATAGAACTTGCAAATAAAGTTGTAATAATGAACAATAAAAAAATTACTGCTCAACAAGAGTTAAACGAAAATAGTAATGTAGCAAAACTATTAGAATGGTTTGAAGAAACATTACATAAAAAGGAGTCTGAAAATAAATGAACCCTCAAAAATCAAAAAAAAATTCTAACATTAATTTCTCTGAAATTTTCGCACTAATCTTCAGTATATGTATTTGTATTTATTTCTTTGGATTTAATTTTAAAATCATTTCTTTATCATTAGGATCACTATTAATATACTTCCTAATTAAATTTATACAAAGAAAACAATAATAGGAGATTATACAATGAATACACAACCAAATAATAATACCCAAAATGTAAACACTAAACTATCAAATATTATTACTAATCCAACCACAAAACTATTAAAAATAAAAGATACACCTAAATTTGGATTATCTTTAATTATCAATATTATATTTACAATGATAATAACTGTAATAACCAGTTACTATATGCTAAAAGATCCTTCCGTTGTCCAAAATGATGCATTTAAAAATATAGAAGGTATATCTTCTAAAAGTATAGAAAATATTGTTTTAGTTATTGGTGGTATACAAAGTATTTTTACAGTAATAATAAATATATTAATTACTTCTCTGTTTACCTTATTATTTGTTAAAATCTTTAAAGGAAAAATAAATTTCAAACAATCGTTTTCTTTAAATACCAATATCTTTACAATCAGTGTATTATCTTCAGCATTCACATTATTAATATATGTAATATTTGGTTTAAATCCTGCAACATCTCCTACTAGTTTAAGTACATTAATTACTGAAGATGGATTTTTAAAAGGATTTATCAATCATATAAGCTTATTTAATATTTGGTCTACTTACATTCTTGTATTAGGATTAAAAATCATAGGAAAATTAGCTTCAAATAAAGCATGGACTATTGCTATGATTTTCTTCATATTCAGCTCTATAGTGGAAGGCATTTCTATGATGATAAAATAATTAAAATTTAAAAAACAAAAAGAAGAACAAACTAAGAAATAATCTTATTTGTTCTTTTTTTATTCAAATTAAAAGTAAAACTTTTGAATAAAAGATGACTCAAAATATTAACCATCTTTCATAGCCCAATACAAATATTCTTATAACCATGAACAAAGTAGAAATTAAGTGTAGAATTCTAAAAAAGAAAGGGGGGGGGCAAGCTACGAGTTTGGCATGCCAAATCCCAAAACGTTGTTTTTGACTCGATAAAAGATTCCTACAATCTTTACCCTTTTTTCGGTCTCAACATTTCATTTCTCGTCCAAAAACAGTTGTCGCTTTGCTCGATTTCCTATTTTTATGAAAGTAAACTTTTAAATATTAGTTTACATTCAAATCCCCTTAAACATTGACGTATCACCAATTCCCCTGATATCCTCAAAATACACAATAAAAGTATACATTCAAAACACTATAAATAAAGAGGTCATAAAAATATGAACAAAAAACCACATCTCATTGATGTCCAACCCATTCGTAGCAAAGAACAAATCGAAGACATGAAATGGGCCCTAAAACGCCACTGTTCCGAACGAGACTATATACTATTTTTAATTGGCATTCATACAGGTTTACGTGTGAGTGATCTACTCGAACTTGAAACGCAAACTATACTAAAGTTAAAACGAAAGAAACGAAAGGAATTCAAAATCAAAGAAGGAAAAACAAAGAAAGAACGCATGATTAACCTTACTTCCATTTTTGATGAGGTATACTCTTATGCTCAAACTCTAGATAATACCTGGTTATTTCCTTCCCGAAAAGGAAACAAACCCATTAGTAAGATCCAGGCTTATCGACAATTGCAAAAAGCCGGAGATTTTGCCGGTATAGAATCCATTGGTACCCACACTATGCGAAAAACCTTCGGTTATTGGTTCTATAAACAAACTAAAGATGTAGCCATGTTACAAGAAATTTTAAACCATAGCACACCACAAATAACACTTAAATACATAGGAATCAACAAAGAAGAAAAAGACAATATATTAGATACATTTCTTATCTAATAAAAATCCCCTTCAGGAAATTTGAAGGGGGTTTTTTTAATATTTATTATTATGATTAGTAGTAATTAAGCAAAAGTAGCTGCTTGCTCATCTTTTGCATTTTTATCAATTAATGATATTTCAAAACCTAATATATTAGCTAGCTTTATTAATGTAGGTATTTTAGGAATGTCAATTCCATTTTCAATTCTACTTATTGTCTTTTGTGGCACTCCTGACAATCTTGATAATTCACGTTGGGATATTCCTTTTCTATCTCGTGCTGCCATTAACTTACCTACGATCTCCAACGCAATAAATAATTCCGGATCTCTTTGCGCCAAATCTTTCCGGAGATCATCAAAGTTTTTCATTTCTTTCAACTCCTAGCATTATAAATTTACCTTTTTGAACATTTTGCTCTAATTTTAAGAATTCCTATACCTATACTCATTTAATATTTTCGAATTCCCTCCTAACTTTATAATTTTTGATCTGCCGAACCTTGTGTTCAAATATTTAGGACATCCGCACTCATTACAAACCGGCAAAGCCGGTCACAGGCATCACAGTTTACGATTATTGATTTTGAATCCATTCTTCTTTTCGTTTTTCAGCACGAATAATTTCATTCTGAGGTGTTTCATCTTGCTTTTTCTGAAATTGATTAGTAAGGATAATAGCATCCCCAGAAAAGTAAAAGAATAAGACACGGCTATCATTAACTCTTAATTGCCAAATATCCGTCCCTTTTAGTTTTTTAATACCTTTCCTTTTAATTTTCCCAGCATGAATATCTTTCCCATTTGCCTCCAGCATAACTTGAAGCTGATAAAACTTTCTCCAAGTAGCCTGTTCATGCTTTTCAATGTACTGAATCCACTCGTAAACTGGTTGATGCCCGCGACTGTCTGCATAGTAATGAATCTTCATCGCGGTGACCTCCTATATAGTCTGTGATTTTCTGTTTTAGTGATACCTTTATGTTATCACTAGTTGTTTAAAATATAACATAAAGGTATCACCTTGTCAAATTTATATCTTATATTAAAACCAATTAACTTTTCTCTTTCTTATCATCACATCCTACACTTTTATTCTATAATCTCTTTTTAAACTTCTCTTCTAAAAATACATAAGTTATTCATCACGTTTTCTTACTTAATTTTAATTTATCTTTCCCCTAATGCTTAATTATTAAGACGATAAATCACAATAAAAAAGCATTCAACAAATCATTGCATGCTTTTTTATCCTTACTATACATAGCCTATATTGTAATAACTCAAAATCTATAAAAAAATAACATACTAATAACAAGGGAATGCTTGTAGACTGATCTATACTGCATTCCCTTATTGTATGTATGCTATATTCTTATTCGCCTTTTTCTAACAGTAGAACCACGAATCTTGGCGAAGACATTGGTTTTTGCCCTGTCCTGGGGTCCGTCCTCGCTTTTTATTCCACGGTTCCCTTGACCACGAGCCTCCGAACCCTCAAACTCCCAAAGCTAACCCCAGCGGGCAAAAACCGCCCTTCTGGGGCCACCCCTGGCGAGTTTGCATGAGGGTTCCCCTCATCGTCAAGGAACTTTCGCGGCATAAACGCCAGGACTCAGCAAATCACTTCCAAAATTGATACCATTTTTTTTCATTATTTGCTGCAACCATCTGTTTTACTTCTTGAAGTTCTCGCATAACAGTCATAACCGCTTTATCCCGATTAGTAACCTGTTGTTTTTCTATAGCATTAGAATAAGTCAATAACTTTTGTTGAGATTCCAATATGTTTGTTAGTTTAGCTATTTGCTCATTTTGATTCTGTAATTGTTTTTGTTGCAACTCTACTGTATCTTTTAATTCTCTCAATACTTCTTTTAAATCATCAGATCCAGGAGTTATAACAGTCATATCTGTATTATTAACTGTTAATCCTTCTTCTTTTAAAAGTAATTTGCAAGCATCTTCCAATGTAACTTGTGGCATACTTTTTAACTCTACTAATCTTTGTAATAACTTAACATCATAATCATCGAAAATAATTCGTTCTCGTTCGTCTCTTTTAAAGGCATAACAGTTATAACTCTCAATTAGTAAGTAATATTTTTTAACCGTAGAAGGTGATATTTTTAATCTTTTTGCAACCTGGGATACATTTTCATAAATAATAAGTGTCATAATAGTCATAACCTCCTTTTCAATATTTCAAATTCGTTATAACAGTTATAACTCCTTTATCTTAACACTTTACATAAAATTAAGTTAAATCAATACTAATTCTTCGTGCACAGATTCATTAGATCTTGTACTTACGAAATAAGTGGTTTTAATTTCTTTTTCTTCTTTGCACTTAAATCAATCAATAAAAAACATACAAATAAATTAACATTTTGTTTTTTAACATAATAATTTCCGACTAAAAAATGAACTACTCTATGAAATTGGAAATTCTGAATCAAAAAAAGAGAGAAGAGCATAAGGGGTTTTTGGGCCCAACTAGGGGTTGGGACTAGGCGGAGCCTAGTTTAAACGTGGGTACACGAAAATCCCCAGGATGTCCACTCACTGATGACACAAAACCCTACAAATGTCCCCATTGTGTCCCTAGATGTAGACTCAGTGAGTACACAAAGTCTCTTTGATGTCTCCATATGAGTACTCACTAACGACATAATACTTTTAATAAATTGAAATCAAACATTACTTTAAAATACTAAAAGAAAACAAAAGACATTAAATAAATATAAATCTTTAATTTAGAAATAAATAACAACAAAATAAAAGATGCTATCCAAACACTTCAGGATTCTTTTTAAAGGATATAAATCTAAAATAAGACTATTTGTCATAAAAACAAAAAAACAAGCTTAAAAAGCAAAATAAACAGGTTTAAAAGAAGGTTTTCCTTTGCTTTTGGGGTTGAGGCTGGTTCGTCGTGTGGGGACGAGCCCCCACATATTACGTATCTATCAATATGGTAAGTGAAATTATT
>NZ_KE148524.1:0-9074 GCF_000410615.1 Novosphingobium sp. B-7
GCGTCGTCGCTGCTGCTGCTGGCCGGTGCCGCTTCTGGCGCGGGCGCCGGTTCATGCGCCGCTGCCGGCGCGGCGCCGGCATTGGCGGCCATCGCGGCGGTCATTTCAGCCTGGAGCGCGGCGTCGTCGGGCGTGTCGCCCTGGCCGCGCGCGGCCATGACATGGTCGCTCAAGGTATCGAGCGCGCGCAGCAGCAGATCGATCAGCGGCTCGGTGATCGCCACGGTGCCATCGCGCACGTCGGACAGCAGCGTCTCGAACGTGTGGGTATAGGCCTGCAACGCGATGAAGCCAAAGGCGCCGGCGCCACCCTTGATCGAGTGGACGCCGCGAAACACGGCATTGACGGTATCGGCGTCCTGCGTGCCTTCCTTGCACGCGGCCAGGCCCTGTTCGGCCGCGGCCAGCGATTCCTCGCACTCGGCAAAGAAGATCGCCTGGATTTCTTCCGCGTTCATGCGTGCGCTCCGTCAAAGAGTTCGGTTTCCAGCCCGATCTGGCGGGCGGCTTCGCGCAGGGCGGGCGAGGGTTCGATCACCGCGCCATCGCCACTGCGCCGCGCGCTCACCAGAACCTGGAACATCGCCTGGCCCACATGGGTGCAGGCCGTGCCATCGATCTGCAGGGGGCCGGTGCCCAGCGCCGCCACCAGTTCGGGCAGCAGCACCTCGGCAGCCGCCCGGTCGCAGCGGGGTGGCAGAGTGATCGTGGGCATCGCGTCGGTTTCCCCTCGATAGCGCAATGACGTGAAGTCAGCTTTCTGGCGGCCGCTGCGTGGGGCGAATCGGCCGTTGCCAAGGGTTTGGCGCGGGCCGTGGGCAACACGGTGGCGGGTGGTCGACACAGGCTTAGCGGGAATGGGGAAAGGCGCGCTTTCCGCGCTCTTAGGGTGAGATACCTAGGGGCGCGGATGGAATTTGCACCGGGCTCGCTGGCTATGGATGGGCTTGCAGATGGCGCCGTGACAGTGGCGCCCAGACGAAGGTTTCATGATCCATGCACGAAGCTCGCGTTCTTGTGGTGGACGATTCGGCGGCGATGCGCGCGCTGTTTTCGGACATCCTCGACCAGACCAAGAATGTTGTCGTCGTCGGCGCTGCCGCCAATGCGGCAGACGCGCGCGAACGCATTGCGGATCTCAAACCCAACGTGATCACGCTCGACGTGGAAATGCCGGGGATGAGCGGGATCGAGTTCCTGGAAGAGATCATGGGCAGCAACCCGCTGCCGGTGGTGATGCTCTCGAGCCTTACCCAGGCCGGCACGGAAACCTCGCTCAAGGCGTTCGAGCTGGGCGCGGTGGAATGCTTTCCCAAGCCGCTCAAGGCCACGCCCGAACAGTTTGCCAAGACCGTGGGCAAGCTGGGCAAGATCGTGCTGGCCGCGGCCAATTCCAACGTGCGTGACCGGTCAAAGCAGCAGGCCAAGCGCGAGGCAGCCGCCGCCGAAGCGGCCAAGTTCACCTGGAACGGGCGCTTCGTGGCGTTCAGCGCCTCGATGGGCGGGATCGACGCCTTGACCACCATCCTGGCCGAATGGCCCGATGAATGCCCGCCCACGGTGATCTGCCTCCAGGCCGAACCGATGCTGGCCGAAACCTTCATCAAGCGGCTGGATACCGACCTGGGTTGCAGCGTGAAGATCGCCCGCGATGGCGCTGCCCTCGCCCAGGGCACGATCCACATCGCCGCCGATCCCGATCGCCACGTGGTGATCGAGCCGGGCCAGCCGCCCAAGATCCGCCTGATGGAGCGCGAGCCGGTGGAGGGCTCGCGCCCTTCGGCCAACCTGCTTTATGGCTCGATCGCCCGCGCCGGCATTCCGGCCGTGGGCGCGCTGCTCACCGGCATGGGCAACGATGGTGCCAAGGGTTTGAAACTGCTGCACGACAGCGGCATGGACACGATCGTACAAGATCCCAAGAGCGCCCTGGTCAGCGAAGCGCCAAGCGCCGCGATCGAGATCGGCGCAGCCGGCCGCCAGATCGCGCTCGATGATCTGGGCGCGGCGGTGATCGGCCTGTGCAACCAGAGCTGAGCCAGGGACCAGAAACGGCAAGGCCCGGTGACGCTATGGTGTCACCGGGCCTTGTGGCTGTGCGGAAAACGCGTGATCAGTGGCCCATCATGGCCTGGCGGATTTCAAGGAAATCCTGGCGGATGGTGTCCATCTTGGCCCCGTCGAAGCGCAGCGCGCTGTCGAGCACGGTGCGCCGGGCAGACTGGTAGAGCTGGATCAGCGCCGGGCCGGTCGGCGTCTGGCTGTCCACGCCCATCTGCAGCGCGGTCAGCGCCGAAACCGCGCGGGTAAGCGCCGCGCTCTTGGCCGCATTGTCGCCGGTCTTTTCGGCATAGATCGCCCGGCCGAGCGAGCCGGCCACCTGTTCCAGACACAGGTCGACCAATTGGCGCGGGTTGGCGCCGTGCACCCGCGCCTCGAAATCGACGCGGCGATAGGCTTCCCCCGGATCGCGGTTATAGCGCATGTCAGAACCCGTTGCCCCTCTGGTAATTCACGCTGCGGTTGTGCTCGGTCACGATCGCGATCGGCATCAGCCGCTCTTGTTGTTCCACGCCGTGATCTGGTTGGTCAGGAACGTCAGCGTCGATTGCGAATCCGAAACCTTGGTGGCCAGGGCGGCATAGCGCGTCAGCAATTGGCTGCGCAGCGTGGCCTGCTGGTTCTGCAGATCGGTCAATTGCGTGGTCAGCGTCGCCTGCTTGGTGCCCAGCGAGGTGATCACCCCGCCCAGCGAGCCGGGATCGGTGGTCGACGCCACCGAGCGCGAGATCGAATCGAACGTGGCATAGACGCCGTAGAGGCCATTGGTGAACATGGCCGCAACGCCATCGGGGTTCTTGCTCAGCGAATTGCCGAGCACCGTGGTATCGAGGCTGAACGTGCCATCGCGGTTGATCTTGAGGCCCAGGTCGCTGAGCGTGCTGGGCTGGCCGCTGGCGGCATTGGGCATCACCACCTTGCTGGCCAGCGTGGTCAGCGTCTGGCGCAGCGATCGCGCGCCGGGATTGTTGTTGAGCGAGCCGTTGGTGGGATCGGTATCCGATGTCAGCGTGCTGACCACCTGGTTCAGCGCATCGACCAGATCGGTCATCGCCGTCTGGATCGCGCTCGACGGATCGGAAAAGGTGATGGTGGTCGGCGCGCCGGTGTTGGTGCCGGTCAGCTTGAGCGTAAGGCCCGGCGCCGCATCGGTGATGGTGTTCGACGTGGCGGTGCGCGCCACGCCATCGAGCGTATAGGCCGCATCGGTGGCGGTGGACTTGAGCCGGGTGGCATCGCCCGCCGGCGTCCACGCCAGGCCAGCCAGCGTGGTATCGCCGGCGGCCGGCGTGGTTTCGATCTGAAAGCCGTTGGCCGCGCCATCGGCGCCCTTGATCACCAGCTGCGCGCCGCTCGCCCCGGTGGCGACATAGGCAGAAACCCCCGCGCCTGTGGCGTTGATCTTTTGCGCCAGGGTGGACAGCGTATCGCTGCTGGTCAGCGTGATATCGACCTGCGACCGGCTGGAATCAGCGGTGAATGCGCCGCCTGCCACGGTGCCAAAGCGCAGCGTGAACGTGCCCGATCCCACCGCGCTGGCGGTCGAGGCCATGGCCGGGCTGACCAGCGTCTGCCCCTTGGCCAGCTGCGTGACTTCCAGCGTGGAGGTGCCGCTGCCGGTGAGCGTGCCCTTGCTGACAGTGGCCACGCTGCTGTTGGTGATCGTGGGGGTAACCGCCAGATCGCCGGTGCGCACCCGGTCACCCAGCGAGCTGGCCAGCGAGCTGATCATCGACTTGAGCGTCGAGGCATCGGAAATCTGCGTGGCGACCTTGCTTTGCTTGGCGTTCACCGCATCGATCCGTGCGGCGTATTGCGCGGCGGAAAGCTGGTCGGCCAGGCCCGAGCTGTCGATCGTGCTGGCGCCGAGCGACGCCAGCAGCTTGGCCGTCGCCGAAGACGACGAAGTGGTCGAGGTGCTGGTCGACGCCGAAGTCGACGATGTCGATGAGGTCGTGGTCATACGTTCAAGAACGTCCGGCGGTTGGGGAGTTTAAGGGCGCTTCATCCGCGCGGAAGGCATGCCGTCAGACCAGCGCTTCGGGCCGGCCATCGGCGTCGAAGCGCAGCGCGACGGGCACATTCACCATCGGCGCGGACGGGGTATCGCCGCGCTTCAGTGACATGACGAACGCCAGGATCGCCGCGATCGGGCCATAGAGTTCCTCGCGGATCACCTGCCGCTCGCGCGTGGTGTAATAGACCGAGCGGGCCAGCGCGGGGTATTCCAGCGTGGGCAGGGCCAGTTCGGCCGCCAGTTCGCGCATGGCCAGCGCCTTTTCCCCGCGCCCCTTGGCCAGCACGATCGGCGCGGGCGCCAGATCGGGATCATAGGCCAGCGCCACGGCAAAGTGGGTGGGGTTGGTAATCACGAACTGCGCCTCGCGCATGGCCTTGTTGACCCCAGCCATGGCGATCTGGCGCTGGCGGCCGCGGATCGCCGCTTTCTTTTCGGGCGAGCCTTCGCTTTCCTTGGTTTCGTCGCGGATGTCCTGAAGGCTCATGCGCAGGCGCATGAAACGGCGCACGAACTGTACCGGAAAATCGATGAGCGCGATCACCACCAGGCCCGAGGCCAGCAAGACCAGCAGCGAGAGCATGGCATCCCAGGCATAGCCCAGCTGCCCGGCCAGCGCGCCCTGGGTGATCTGCCCGCCGCCCAGGCCAACCAGTGCCATCACCCGCCCGCGCATCCAGACATAGGCCATGGTGCCCAGCAGCGTCACCTTGGCCAGGCCCTTGCCCAGCTCGATCAGCCCCTGGATGCCGAACATGCGCGCCAGCCCCTTGGCGGGATCGAGGCGCGATCCCTTGGGCGCCAGGTTGCCCGCGTTCCACCGGCCAGACGAAAACGCCAGCTGCGACACCAGCGCCACCGCGATCAGCCCCACGCCCAGCACCAGCACCGGGGGCAGCACATCGATCAGCGCGCGGACCAGGCGCTGGCCCGGATCGAAATGATCCAGGCTGTCGCGGTCCCAGGAAAAGCCACTGCGCGTTACCTGGCCCAACTGGCCCAGCAGCCAGGGCCCGGCCAGCCACAGCCAGGCAATCCCGGCAAAGATTCCCGCCGCCGTGCCCAACTCGCGCGAGCGCAGCACGTCGCCATTTTGTGCGGCATCGCGTTTGCGCTTTTCGGTAGGGGCGAATGTCTTTTCGCCGCTGCCTTCGCCCTCTGCCATGGTCTGCGCCCCTATTTCACCAGCAGCGCCTGGGCCTGGCCCAGGCCCAGGGCGACCAGATCGGTCAGCGCATCATCGAGCAACGGGGCCGAGGCGATCAGCGCGGCAATGCCGCCGAGCACGCCCATCGGCAGGCCCAGGGCAAAGATATTGAGGCTGGGGGCCGATCGCGCCAGCACGCCAAAAGTCAACTGCACCAGCAAGAGCAGCAGCACTACCGGCAGCGCGATGGCCAGGGCAGACACGAACATCTGCGTGCCGAACCCCACGATCAGCCCCATGCGATCGGGCGTGAACCAGCCGCCACCGGGGGGAAACGCGCGATAGCTTTCCACCAGCAGCGAAAACCATTGCAGGTGCGCGCCCAGGCCCAGGAAGATCACCGTCAGCAGCACCGAGAAATACTGCCCCAGCGCCGGCGAATGCGCGCCCGATACCGGATCGGCGGCAGTGGCGATGCTCATGCCCATGCTCGCGCCGATCATTTCGGCCGCGATCATCGGCGCGGCAAAGGCGAATTGCAGCACGAAGCCCAGCGCCAGCCCGATCACCACCTCGCCCGCCGTGGCCAGCAGGCCGGGCAGCGAAAACAGCGCGGCGGGTGCCGGGATCGTGGTCCAGTTGCACAGCATTACTGCCAGGCCCCCGGCCAGCACCACGCGCACCTGCATCGGCACCTGCTGGCTGCCAAACAGCGGCACGGCAAACAGCGCCGCGCCGCAGCGCGTCATCAGGAAGATCATCCGCCAGAATTCGGTCTCCAGCGCGCCGAACCCGAAATTCATCGCGATCATCGTTACTGCCCCGTCGCCGCGATCTGGGCGAACACGTCGGTCATGAAATCGGCGATCAGGCCCAGCATCGCCCCGCCCAGCAGCACCAGGATCAGCGCGGTGACCGCCAGCTTGGGTACGAAAGTGAGGGTCTGTTCGTTGACCGAGGTGGCCGCCTGGATGATGCCCACCACCAGGCCAACGGCCAGGCTGGCAAGCAACACCGGTGCTGCCACCAGCGCCGTGGTCCACAGCATGCGATCAGCAAGCGCGAGAAGCGAAGCCATGTCGTCCATGATCGTGCCCGCCCCTAGCCGAAGCTCGACGCCAGGCTGCCCATCAGCAGCGCCCAGCCATCGACCAGCACGAACAACAGGATCTTGAACGGCAGCGATACCACCGTGGGTGACATCATCATCATGCCCAGGCTCATCAGCACCGAGGAAACCACCAGGTCGATCACCAGGAACGGCAGGAACAGCATGAAGCCGATCTGGAACGCCGTTTTCAGCTCGCTGGTCACGAACGCGGGCAGCAGGATCGAAAAGGGAATGTCGCGCGTCGCCTGGTAATGCGGCGCCTTGGCCATGTCAGTGAACATGAGCAGGTCACGCTGGCGGGTTTGCCGCACCATGAAGGCGTGGAATTCCATGCCGGCCGTGCCGATCGCCTGCTCGGCATTGATCTGCCCGGTCGAATAGGGCTGGATCGCGTTGGCATTCACCTTGTCGAGCGTGGGCGCCATCACAAACAGCGAGAGAAACAGCGACAGCCCGATCAGGATCTGGTTGGGCGGCGATTGCTGCAGGCCCAGGGCCGTGCGCAGGATCGAGAGCACGACCAGGATGCGGGTAAAGCTGGTCATCATCAGGATCAGCGATGGCAGGATCGTGAGCAGCCCCATGATGAGCAGGAGCTGCAACGACAGCGACAGGCTGCCCTGCGACTGCGCTCCGGCGATCTGGCTGAACGCGCGGTCCAGCGCGCCGGGAATGGCGGTCTGGCCCGGCGAGCTCTGGGCGAGGGCTGTGGTGGGGAGCAGCAGCAGTGTCAGTGCAAGGTAGCCCACCACCCCCCGGCCCCCTCCTCTGAAGAGGAGGGGGAGAGAGGGCCGATAAGCCCCCTCCTCTTCAGAGGAGGGGGTCGGGGGGTGGTGGATGCCGCCCACAACATTCCCCCTCACGCCACATCCTCCCGCTTGCGCGCGGGCGCTTCGGCCAGGCGCACCAGGCCGTTCTTCGAGGTGGACACCAGGATCTCGCGATCGTGGAATTCGATCACCGCCAGGCGCAGCGTGGGCGAAAGCATCTGGGTTTCCACGATCTTGACCGCGCGGCTGCCGGTAGCGGTGCCGAACTTGCCTTCAAAGCGCTTGGCCAGCCGCAACGAGCCCCAGGCCAGGCCGGCAATCAGCGGCAGCACCACCATCAGCTTGAGAATGTACCACAGCATCACGCTGCATCCTTGCGCGGGGCGTTTTCGCTGCCGGCCAGTTCGACGATGCGCAGGCCAAAGCGATCGCCCTGGGCAACCACTTCGCCGCGCGCGATCAGCTTGCCGTTGACCATCACGTCGAGCAGTTCATCGGTCAGCCGGTCGAGCATGACCACGCTTTCCTCGTTCAGCGCCAGCACGTCCTTGAGCTTCATCTCGGTGCGGCCCAGTTCGACGGTGAGGCGCACATCGACATCCTTGAGGAAATCGAAACCGCGCGGTTGAAACGACATTGTGAAACCCCCCAAATGAAATCTTAGAAAATCTGCGAAAGCTGCACGGCCAGGCGATCGTCCACCGCGCCCACCGTGCCATGGCCGATGGTCTGCCCGGCCACGCGCAAGGGCACGGCCCGCGCCACCGGCACGGGCAGGATCTGCCCCACTTCCAGCGCGGAGATCGCCGCCAGCGGCACCCGCATGTCGACCAGCACGGCGCTGAGCGGCAGCGGCACATCGGCAAAGGGCGCGGCGCGCGGATCGGCCGGGGCATGCTCGGCGCTGACGGGCGGGCGCTCGCCATTGGCGAACAGCGCGGCCAGCGTGTCATAGGGAAAGGCCATTTCGATCGCCCAGGCCGGGCGGCCGGGCTCGGTGATCGAAAAGACCAGCGCGACGATATGCTCGTCGTTGCCGAACGGCGCCAGGTGATCGATGTTGCCTTCGCGGCGCAGCGGGCGGATCACGTCGGCGGTTTCGGCGCCCAGCGCGCTGGCCAGGCACCCGGCCAGCATGGCTTCCAGGCGGTGCACCATCAGTTCGGCCGACAGCGGCAACTCGCGCGGCAATTGTTGCGGCGCCACGCCGGCGCCGCCAAACGCGCGATCGACCAGCCGCAGCACCACTTCGCCGGCCACCATGCCCAGGATGCGGTCATTGGCCGCGCCCGCGCCAAACAGCGTATAGGCCCCCAGGTTGCGGTGGCCCATCACCTGCATCGTGGCGTAATCGGAATAGACGGTGCGTTCGGGACGGCTGCATTCCACCAGGGGTTCATCGCCGCCCAGCAACCCGGCCAGGGCGCTTCCCAATTCGCGCGCCAGCTTTTCGGCCGTGCGGCTGAGCGCCGTGACCAGGTCTGCCTGGCTCGCTCCGGGGCGCAGCAGTTGCGGGCAGTGGCTTGCCACTACCCGCTCTGCCACGAATTCCCGTTCAGGCTTCATCGTCTTGCTTCCCCATTGCCCGTAAAATGCCCGTCAACCCGCAAACCTGCGGCTCACTGCACGATGAATTGCTTGAAATAGACCGCATCCACCCCGCCAAAGCCTTCGGTGTCGGTCAGCACCTTGTTGATCGCGGCGGTCATGCGCTGCTGCAGGCGCTGCTTGCCCTGGGTGGTTTCCACGTCGGTATCGGGCGTATCCGCCAAGACGGTGAGCAGGGCCGAACGGATCGCCAGCTCGTGCTTCTTCATCCACATCACCACGCGATAATCGCGGCGCGTCGATGCCGCGATCGAGGCCTGGACCAGGCGATCGCTGTCCTTGAGGTTCGAGGTGAAATCGTCGGAAAACGAATAGTAGACGGTGCGGTATTCGCTGCCGCCTTCGCCTTCCACTTCCTTG
>NZ_KE148524.1:9084-9519 GCF_000410615.1 Novosphingobium sp. B-7
TTGGCCCCGCCTTCGCCTTCGCCGCCTTCCTTGGCGACGGGGGCATAGGGGTCTTCCTCGCCCTTGCGGATCAGCTTGGGCTTGTTGTCTTCATGGATGACCACTTGCGGTCCACCCAGGATGTGCATGGCAAACAGGGCGTAGACCCCGCCACCACCCATCACCAGCGTGGCCACGACCACGCCGATGAGCACCACAAGACCGCCCTTTTTCTTCTTGGGCGCGTCCTTGTCCTTTTCCTTCTTGTCGCTCATGCCGGTTCCTTGATCGTCAGATGGCCAGGGGATTGAGGCGTCGATTTACGCGCGGGATCACGCGTAGACGCCGCCCTGGGCCGTGTCGGGCTCGTCGCTCCGGTCCGGCGAGCGGCGGGCGGCAAGGCCCGCGCTGTCCGGCGCCGCGGCGCGTTGCGGCTGGCGCGGATCGCCACCCTGG
>NZ_KE148525.1:0-3889 GCF_000410615.1 Novosphingobium sp. B-7
GCCACTTCTTCGGCCAGCAAGGCCCACAGCGCGTCGCGTCGCGTCACCCCCATCAAGCGCCCGGCAAACCCGGCCAACAGCGCGTCGCGCCCGGCCTGCGCCTGCGCCAGCGAAGCCTGGTGGCGCAGGCGCGCGGCCATGTGGCTGCCCACCAGCGCTACACCCAGCAGGATGACCAGCGTGATGAGGTGCGAGGGATCGGCCACCGCCAGCGTGAAACGCGGCGGAATAAAGAAATAGTTATAACACAGCGACGAAAGCAGCCCCGCCGCGAGCCCCGGCCGCAGACCGAGGCGGATCGCGGCAAACATGACCGGCACCAGATAGAGCAGGCCGATATCAGCCACATCCCCCCGCGCCAGCAGCGTCATGCCAACCAGGCTGGCCAGCCCAATCAGCGCCGCGGTGGCCAGCAGGCCGGCAACCAGCCCACCATCCCCCTCAGCGCCGGGCGCAGGTGCGATACGATGGGCAAGGGCCAGTGTCATGCCACCGGGATGCCGCAGCAGGGCCCCCTCTGTCGAGAGCCAAGGCTGTCGCACCGTGTCATGCCGGCGCGACGAGATGGGCGGGCGGTCGCGTAAAGAATGCATAAATTTCGTCGCATCGGGATATTGCCGGGCGTAGCGGCGCCGGCATGACCGCCATGTCCTATCCGGGCGCGCCCGAATCCACGCCTGCCGCTGCCGCTGCTGACGCTTCCCCCGCCCCTGACACCGCCGGAGTCGATCATCATGAGGGCCACGAGGCGCAGGGCCTTGTGCCACTCGCCGTGGGCGCGATCGGCGTGGTGTTTGGCGATATCGGCACCTCGCCGCTCTATTCGCTGAAGGAAAGCTTCATCGGCCACCACCGTTTGGCGGTGGATGCCGATCATATCTTCGGCGTGCTCTCGCTGATGTTCTGGACAATGACTCTGATCGTCACGGTCAAGTACGTCTTCGTGATCCTGCGGGCCGACAACAAGGGCGAAGGCGGCAGCCTGGCGCTGCTCGCGCTGATCGGGCGCCAGCTCAAGCCGGGGCGATGGACCGCTTTCACCGTGGTGCTGGGCATCGTGGCGACGGCGCTGTTCTATGGCGACGCGATCATCACGCCGGCGGTGTCGGTGCTGTCGGCAGTCGAAGGGCTGACCGTGGTGCACCCGGCCTTTGCCGAGGTGGTGCTGCCGATCTCGATCGCGATCCTCATCGGCCTGTTTGCCATCCAGTCGCGCGGGACGGCGGCGGTGGGCAAGCTGTTTGGCCCGGTGATGCTGGTCTATTTCCTGGTCATCGCGCTGCTCGGCCTGAACGGCATTGCCCGCGCGCCGGAAATCTTGCTGGCAGCCAATCCCTGGTACGCCGTCAAGTTCTTCACGCTCGATCCGCTGCTGGCATTCCTGGCGCTGGGCTCTGTCGTGCTGGCCGTGACCGGGGCAGAGGCGCTCTATGCCGATATGGGCCATTTCGGCCGCCGCGCGATCATGGTGGCGTGGCTGTGGGTGGCGTTTCCGTGCCTGCTCATCAACTATGCCGGGCAATCGGCGCTGTTGCTGCGCAACCCGGCCCTGGTGGAAAATCCGTTCTTCCTGATGGCGCCGGATTGGGCGCGCCTGCCGCTGGTCATCCTGGCGACGCTGGCCACGGTGATCGCCAGCCAGGCGGTGATCTCGGGCGCGTTTTCGGTTTCGCAGCAGGCGGTGCAGCTGGGCTTCCTGCCACGCATCCGCATCCTGCATACGAGCGCCAGCGCGGCCGGCCAGGTCTATGTGCCGTTCGTCAACTGGGTCTTGCTGGTCATGGTCATCCTGCTGGTGCTGGCGTTCCGCACGTCGAGCAACCTGGCTTCGGCTTATGGCATCGCGGTGACCGGGACGATGTTCATCACCGCCTGCATGCTGGGCGTGCTGACCTTTGCCGTGTGGAAATGGCATCCACTGGTGGCCGGGATCGTTACCGGCACGTTCCTGGTGATCGATGGCGCCTATTTCGCATCGAACGCCACCAAGATCCCCGATGGCGGCTGGTTCCCGCTGATGGTCGCGGCAATCACGTTCACCGCGCTCACCACCTGGGCCACCGGCCGGCGCATCGTGCGCGAACGCCTCGCCGAAGATGCCATGCCGTTCGAGCTGTTCCTGGGTTCGGTGTGCGAACGCGTGCGCCGGGTCAAGGGCACGGCGGTGTTCATGGCCTCTACCGTTGAAGGCATTCCGCCGGCGCTGCTGCACAATCTCAAGCACAACCACATCCTGCACGAACGCGTCGTGGTTCTGACCGTGATGACCGCCGGGGTGCCGCACGTGCCCGATCACAAGCGGCGCGAGGTGGAAGACATGGGCCATGGCTTCTACCGCATGATCATCCGCACCGGCTTTATGGACGAGGCCGACATTCCCGCCGAACTCGCCGCCGAAACGCGCGCGGCCGGTCCATTCAAGCCGATGGAAACCAGCTATTTCCTGGCGCGGCAGACGCTGATCGCGTCCAAGCGGCCGGGCATGGCGATCTGGCGGGAAAAGCTGTTTGCCTGGATGGTGCGCAATTCGGAAAGCCCGATGCAGTTCTTCCGCCTGCCCACCAACCGCGTGATTGAATTGGGCAGCCAGCTGGAAATCTAGCTTTTTGATTTTTCGCATTTTCCGAGTCGGCAGGTGATTCCACCTGCCTTGAAAATGCTCTAGATTTCCACCACCGCATCGGCGAGCCGTGCCACCTCGTCCTGCTGGTGCGACACCAGCAGGACCGGCAGGGCAAAGGCATCGCGGATGCGGGCGATCAGCGCGATCACGCCCTCGCGCCGCGCCGGATCGAGCGCGGTCAGCGGCTCGTCCATCAAGAGAAAGCGCGGGCCCGACAGCAGCGCGCGGCCGATCGCCACGCGCTGCGCCTCGCCGCCCGACAGCGTGTGCGGCCGGCGCGCAAGCAAAGGCGCGATGTCAAGAAAACCAGCCACTTCGTCCAGCACCAGCGTGCGTCGCTCCGGCGCGGCCTGGCGCCAGCCGAACAGCAGGTTGTCCACCACGCTCAGGTGCGGAAACAGGCGCAGATCCTGAAACACATAGCCGGCCGCGCGCCGTTCGGGCGGCAGGTCTATTCCCCGCGCTGCATCGAACAGCACGGTGCCGCCCACCGCGATATGGCCCGAAAGCGGGCGCAGCAGGCCGGCCACGGCATCGAGCGTACTGGTCTTGCCCTGCCCCGATGGCCCGACCAGCGCGGTGATGCCGCCGCCACCTGCCACCCGCACGGGAAATTCGCGCTGCCCCCGCGCCAGCACCACATCGATGTCAAAGGATGGGGCCGGGTCAAAGGACATGCGCGCCCTTTCCACCCTGCCGACGGGCCAGCAGTTCCGAAGCGACCAGCGCCAGCACCGACAGCAGCACCGCCACGCCGGCCAGGCGCCAGACCGTGGCATCGCTGCCGGGCACCTGCAACGCGGCATAAATCGCCAGCGGCAGGGTCTGGGTTTCGCCGGGGATGTTGGACACAAAGGTGATGGTCGCGCCGAATTCGCCCAGCGAACGAGCAAAGCCCAGCACCGCGCCGGCCACTATGCCTGGCGCGCACAGCGGCAGCGTCACGCGCCAGAACGTGGCCCATGGCCCGGCGCCGAGCGTACGCGCGGCCTGTTCCAGCCGGGGATCGACCGCCTCGAGCGACAGGCGGATCGCCCGCACCATCAGCGGCAACGCCATGATCGCCGCAGCCAGCGCCGCGCCGGTCCAGCGGAACAGCAGCGTCACGCCAAACAGGCGCCACAGCCAAGCGCCGATCGGGCCGGCCGGGGCAAACGCCACCAGCAGCATCCAGCCGATGACGACAGGTGGCAGCACCAGCGGCAGATGCACCAGCGCATCAAGCAGTACACGCCCGCGAAACCGCCCGCGTGCCAGCGCCCAGGC
>NZ_KE148525.1:4009-4329 GCF_000410615.1 Novosphingobium sp. B-7
AAAGCCGAAGCGGCGGAAGATCGCCTTGCCTTCGGCCGAGAGCAGGAAGCGGCGGAACGCTTCGGCGTCGGGATGGGTGGACGCGGTCAGCCGCGCCACCGGATAGGTGATCGGCGCGTGGCTGCCGGCCGGGAACACGCCGACCACTTTCACCCCCGGTTCGGCGCGGGCATCAGTGGCATAGACCACGCCCAGCGGCGCGGCGCCATGCGCCACCAGCGCCAGCGCGGCCCGCACGTTTTCCGCGCGCGCCACCTGGCCCTGCACCTGGTTCCACACGCCCAACCGCTCCAGCGCGGCCTTGCCATAGCGGCCAGCCG
>NZ_KE148525.1:4567-4777 GCF_000410615.1 Novosphingobium sp. B-7
GGCGTGCGCTTCGATCTGGCGGGCCAGGGCCGAAGAGGCCGCGAACGAAAGCACCGGGCGCGGATGGCCCAGCGCTGCCCAGCGGTCGGCCGCCGCATTCATCGATTCCTGCAGGCTGGCCGCTGCCAGCACCAGCGGCCCCCGGCCGGCGGGATTTTCCGCAGCCGGCGCTGCAGCCGGCAGGAGGGCGGCCGCAACCAGGCAACACAC
>NZ_KE148525.1:5350-6539 GCF_000410615.1 Novosphingobium sp. B-7
CGCGCTGTGCGTGGCCGACCAGGGCGGCGCGGCCGCATTCTATCGCTTTCTCAACGATTACTTTGCCCGCACCGGCGGCAATGGCCGCGGCCTGGAAGGTGGGCGCGCGGCCGTGGTTGCCCTCGCCAAGCTGGATGGCGCAGCCGATGGCGCCAAGCTGGACGCGTGCCTGCGCAGCGATGAAACGCTGGGCCGGGTTGCCGCCGAAGGGGATGCGGCCGAACGCGCCACTGTGCAGGGCACCCCGGCCGTGGCCGTGCGCAACAACCTGACGGGCGAAACAATCATGGTCGATGGCGCGATCGATGGTGAAACGCTCGACCAGGCGATCACGCTGATGGCATCGCGCAGCAAGCGGCACGGTGCGCCGCCAGCGGATTATTCGCGCTGATCCGAAACGAGCCAAGGCTTCCCGCGAATCTGACTTTATCCGCGAAGATTTTGCGCTAGACGGCGTTGATGGACCGCATAGATCGCAAGCTGCTGGCCGCGTTGCAGGCAGATTCGCAAAGTTCGCTGGCACAACTGGCCGATCGGGTGGGGCTTTCCAGCTCTGCCTGCCACCGCCGCATGCGCGCGCTGGAAGAGAGCGGTGCGATCACCGGCTATGGCGCGCGGGTCGATGCCGGCAAGATCGGCCTCAATCTGCATGCCCTGATCGATATCACGCTGGAAAGCCAGAGCCGCGAAGCGATGGAGCGGTTCGAACGGGCCACGCTCGATTCCACCGAAATCCTCGAATGCTATCTGATCTCGGGCGTGGCGGATTACCGCCTGCGCATCGCCGCGCATGACATGGCCGATTACGACCGGCTGCACCGCGATTGCCTCGCACGCCTGCCCGGCGTCAGCACGATGCACACCAGCTTTGTGATCCGCCCGATCAAGGCGTGGAACGGCTATGCCCTGGGGTAACCGCGCGCTGTTCGGCCCGGCCTTGCCGGCGCAATGATCGTGGCGCGGCGCGGGGTGATCGGGCTTTTGGCTGGGCTTGCCTGGTCTGGCCGCGCGCTGGCCGCCGCGCCTTCGTTTCCACGCAGCATGAATGCCGCCGCGCGCCTGCGCCGCCGGCTGGATGTGCCGGCTCTGGCAGCGGGCTGGCGGGAAAAGCTGGCTGACGGGGGAGAGGCCTGCGCCGGGCGCCGCATGCTGGGCAGCGATGTGGCGGGGGGGCCGGGGGGCTTTTGGC
>NZ_KE148525.1:6835-22078 GCF_000410615.1 Novosphingobium sp. B-7
GCCCGGCGCCCGGTTCATCTATTCCAACCGCAATTATGTGGCTGCCGCCGCGATGCTGGAGGCAGCGTGCGGCGCGCCGTGGGAAGTGCTGTTGCAGCAGCGCCTGCTCGGGCCGCTGGGCATGGCTGGCGCCGGCTTTGGCGCGCCCGGCACGCCCGGGCTGCTCGACCAGCCGGTGGGCCACGCGTGGTGGCCAGGAGAACACGGCGTACCCCATCCGCCAGGCGTGCCACCGACGGACAATCCCGCCGTGGCCGGGCCCGCCGCACGGCTGCATGCGCCGATGGCGGCCATGCTGGCGTTTCTCGATGCGCACCGCACCCGCGCCGCCATGCTACGCAGTGAAACCTGGCAGCGCCTGCACACCCCGCCGTTCGGTGGCAGCTATGCGCTGGGCTGGGTCGTGCGGGCAGACGGCAGCCTGTGGCACGATGGCAGCAACAACCTGTGGACCGCCCAGGTGCTGGTGCAGCCCGAGGGCGTCAGGGCGCTGGCGACCAACTGGGGCGATCACCAGCGCCTGGCGGCCCCGCTCGAGACCGCGCTGCGCGCCTGATCAGTCCTGCTCTTCCACACGCGCCATGGCGATCACCGCGCCAGCCATGACGACCGCCGCCACCAGCATCGTCCACTTCGGCTGATCGGGGAAAAAGCTGCGCATCACACCGCCCATGGCTGTGGCCACGATCAGTTGCGGGATCACGATGAACAGGTTGAACAGGCCGATGTAGATGCCGAATTTGCGCGGCGGCAAAACCCGCGTGAGGATCACGTAAGGCATCCCCAGGATCGAGGCCCAGGCCACGCCGACCAGCGCCATCGGCAGCAGCAACAGATGGGCATCGCGGATCACCAGCAGCAGCAGGAATGCCACGGCGCCTGCGCCCAGGCCCACCATATGCGTGCGCACATTGCCGATCCGCCGCGCCAGCACCGGCAGGGCGAATGCTGCCAGCGCGGCCACGCCATTGTAGAACGCAAACATCACGCCCACCCAGTCGGCCCCGGCATTATACGCGGCGCCGCTGGTATCGGTAGCGTGGAACACCTCGCGCGTGACGACAGGCGTGGTGTAGATCCACAGGATGAACAGCGCCACCCAGGTAAAGAACTGGGCCAGGGCCAGTTGCCGCATGGCACGCGGCATCTGTGCCAGATCGCTGATCACCTGGGCCAGGGTACCGGTGCTGGCCCGCGCCCGCACGACCACCTGCAACAGCCCGAACGCCACCAGGCCGCCGCCCAGCACCAGCAACTGCTTGTCCAGCCCCAGTGCCAGGACCACGCCCAGCAGCGCCGCGCCGCCCAGCATCCACAGGGGCCCACGCGCCGGATAGACCAGCGGCTCATGGCCTGCGGCTGCTTCCGGCTCGTCGGCAAAGGCGGCCATCTCCGCGGGGCTGTATTCGCGCACGCGCAGCGCCGTCCAGGCCACGGCCGCCACCATCGCGAATGCGCCCAGGTAAAAGCTGTAGCGCACCGAGGGCGGGATCACCCCTTCGGGCGCGGTATTGGCAATGCCCAGGGCGTTGAAGGCCGCCGGGGCCAGGCTGCCCAGCACCGCGCCAGCCCCGATGAACCAGGTTTGCAGGGCAAACCCCTGCGCGCGCTGGTGCGGCGGGGTCATGTCTCCCACAAAGGCGCGGAATGGCTCCATGGCTACGTTGAGCGAGGCATCGAGCAGCCAGAGGAACAGCGCAGCCGCGATCAGCAGCGGGGTATTGGGCAGGCCCAGCAGTGCCAGCGCCGCCAGCACCGCCCCGGCCACGAAATAGGGCCGGCGCCGGCCAAAACGGCCCCAGGTGCGATCGGACCAATGCCCGATCAGCGGCTGCACCACCAGGCCGGTTACCGGCCCGGCGATCCACAGGAACGCCAGGTCGTCCACCTTGCTGCCCAGCGCCTGGAAAATGCGGCTGACATTGGCATTCTGCAGCGCAAAGGCCAGCTGGATGCCGAAAAAGCCAAAGCTCGTGTTCCACAGCCCCCAGAACGTCTGCGCGGGCTTTTGCGGCGTGTTCATGGCGTCCTCTCTCTATTTTCTAGACAGGCGCGATGCGCCAGAGTTGGCGGCGGGGCGAGATGCATACGAATGCTATGCGTTGATGGCTTTGCTCAAGGCTTCCACCACCCCCAACCCCATCCTCTAAAGAGGATGGGGCTTTTCGACGCGTTCTACCCATCCTCTTTAGAGGAGGGGGCCGGTGGGTGGTGCCGGACCTTGACCAAGCCTATCCCCCCGTGCTCGCCCGCACCACCAGCCGGGTGGGCAGGATCGCAGGCGGGGGAATGCGTTCTTCGATCTGGGCCAGCACCGATTCCACCAGCGCCTCGCCCGCCAGGCGGATATCCTGCACCACGGTGGTGAGCGGGGGATTGGCAAAACCGGCGGCGGGAATGTCGTCAAAGCCGACCAGCGCCACGTCGCCAGGCACCGCCAGCCCGGCATCGGCGAGCACGCGCTGCGCGCCGATCGCGATCAGGTCGCTTGCGGCAAAGATCGCATCGAACGGCACCCCGCGTGACAGCAGCACGCGTGCCGCGCCATGGCCGGATTCCTCGGAACTGATGGCATCGACCACCAATTCCGGATCTTGCGATAGCCCGGCGGCGGCCAGCGCGCGCAGCAGGCCGGCGTGGCGCTGCTCGAATTCGGGATAATGGCTGTCTGCCTGGCCCAGGAAGGCAATGCGCCGCCGGCCGCGCGCAATCAGATGCTCGCCCGCCAGGCGCCCAGCGCCGAAATTGTCCGATCCCACCGTGGCACCGATCGTGCCTTGATCGACCGATCCCCAGCGCACGAAATGCGTGCCCGCCTTGACCAACTGGCGCAGGCGGCTTTCATACAGGGTGTAGTCGCCATAACCGAGCAGGATCAGCCCATCGGCCCTGTGGCTTTCCTGATAGCGGCGGTGCCAGTCATCCTCCAGCTTCTGGAACGACACCAGCAGATCCAGCCCCTTGGCTGCGCAATGCCGCGTGATCGATCCCAGCATCGACAGGAAGAACGGGTTGATGTTGGATTCATCAGGCGTCGGATCTTCGAAGAACAGTAGCGCCAGCGTGTTGGAGCGCTGCGTGCGCAGCGAAGAGGCGTTCTTGTCGACCGTGTAGTTCAACTGCCGGGCGATCGCCTCGATCTTTTCGCGCGTGGCCTTGCTGACGGACTTGCTGCCACGCAGGGCACGGCTGACCGTGGGCTGCGACACCCCGGCAAGATAGGCAATTTCAAAGCTGGTGGGCTTGTTGGATGGCTTGCGCCCCATGGCCGACTCTCCCCTTCAGCCGAGATTCGCGACTGCATTATCGCTACCATTCTTATGCATAAGAACAAAATTATGCAACGATCCCGGATAAAATGCCTATCCAAATGCATGACGCATTGACCTATACATATGTAATACAATGGATTTTTCCGCATTCGCGAAGACATACACAATGCATGGTATACGTATGCCATATTCGCTCGCGGCCCGCTTCGGCGTAATTTGAAACCAAGCGAGATCCGGTGGAACCAGGTGTCACATCCCCGCATGACGGGATGACGCACCTGGCGGGTGTCGCGCATTCAGCCGATCGCCGCCTTGGCGATGGGCACGCCAACAAGGTTCGTAGCCGGCTGCAGGCCGGCTGGGGGAGTGGAAGGTATCATGGCACATCACGCAGTTTCTGCGGGCGGCTTGCGCTGCTCGCTGGTCGCGCTGGCGACCGTTCTGGCCGGCAGCAGCCCGGCCCTCGCCCAGGAAACCCCGGCACCGCAGGCTCCTCAGGCCGCTGCCGATGCCACGCCCGAACAGGGCGCCATCGTGGTTTCGGGCATCCGCGCCTCGCTCAATGCCTCGGCCTCGATCAAGCGCAACTCCATCGCCATCGTCGAAGCGGTTTCGGCCGAAGACATCGGCAAGCTGCCCGACGTGTCGATCGCGGACTCGCTGGCCCGCCTGCCCGGCGTGACCGCACAGCGCCTCGAAGGGCGCGACCAGCGCCTGTCGATCCGCGGCCTTGGCCCGGATTTCTCGACCACGCTGCTCAACGGCCGCGAGCAGGTCACCGTGGGTGACAACCGCGGCGTCGAATATGACCAGTATCCGTCGGAATTCTTCAAGAACGTGGTGGTTCACAAGGCCGCCGATCCCTCGCTGATCGCGGCGGGCATTTCCGGCACGGTCGACCTGCGCATGCTGCGCCCGCTCGCCCAGGCCAACCGCGTCATCGCGGTCCAGCTGCGCGGCCAGATGAACGGCATGCAGAAGCTCAACCCGGACGGCAAGCGCTACGGCTATCGCGCCTCGGCCACCTACGTCGACAAGTTTGCCGATGACACCTTTGGCATCGCCATCGGCGTTTCGGCCACCTCGGCCCCGTCGCAGGATGAACGCTACAACGCCTGGGGCTTCCCCACCCTGGCCGATGGCAAGACCCTGATGCTGGGGGGTGCCAAGCCCTATGTGCAGTCCAACATGCTGGACCGCTATGGCGCGGTTGCCACGCTGGAATACCAGCCGAACGACAACTGGCATTCGACGCTCGACGTGCTCTATTCGCACTTCAAGGAAACGCAGCACCTGCGCGGCATCGAATTCCCGATCTTCCCCGATTGGTCGGGCCTGGGCGGTGGTGACACCACGGTGATCCAGCCGGGCTACAAGGTGAACAACGGCTTCGTCACCGACGCGACGATCAGCAATGTCAAGGCCGTGATGCGCAACGATTACAACCAGCGCAAGGCAGACAACCTGTCGATCGGCTGGAACAACGTGATCGGCCTGGGCGACACGATGCACCTGACGGTGGATGCCAGCTACAGCCACGCCAAGCGCACCGACTTCCTGCTCGAAAACTATTCGGGCACCGGCTACATCAACGCCGGCGCGCGCGACACGCTGCACATCTCGCAGAACGGCAACGGCACGTTCGATATCGTGCCCACGCTTGACTATGGCAACGCCGCCAACTTCGGCATCACCGATCCACGCGGCTGGGGCTACAACGGCACCACCGCCGTGGTCCAGGCCGGCTTCCTCAACAAGCCCAGCTTCAAGGACGACCTCGCCTCGCTGCGCGCCAGCCTCGATGGCGAATTCGCCCAGGGCGGCCTGCTCAAGGGCTGGGAAGTTGGCGCCAACTACAGCTATCGCAAGAAGACCTCGGCGTTCACGTCGTACTTCCTGTGCCCCAAGGGCGGCGGCACCGGCTGCACCCCGGGCAGCGGAACCACCACTTTTGCCCCGATCCCGCAGGCCGCGATCATCGGCACGGTTCCGCTCGCCTACCTCGGCGTGCCGCGCATGCTCGCGCTCGATCCGATGTACCTGTACAACAACGCGTACAATTCGGTTTACGACAACCGTCCGGTCTCGCTGGTGCGCGACAACTCGGTGACCGAAAAGGTCTGGACCGGCTATGCCATGATCAAGCTGGACGGTGACGTCGGCGGCAAGCGCCTGTCGGGCACCGTAGGCGTCCAGGGCATCTATACCGATCAAAGCTCGACCGGCTCGCTCTCGAACTTCGACAGCACGACCGGCGCCGTGATCGTAACCCCGGCAACCGGTGGCGCCAAGTACTGGAACGTGCTGCCCAGCGCTGCCTTCGCCCTGGAATTGGCCCCGGCCACCTACCTCAAGCTCGCCGGCTCGCTCACCATGGTGCGCCCGCGTCTTGACCAGGAACGCGTCAACCAGGAATTCTCGGTCAACCCGGCCAACCTGGGCTCGACCGATCCGACCCGCCCGCTGTTCAGCTCCAACGGCGGCAACGCGGCGCTGCGCCCCTACAAGTCGGCCAACCTCGATCTTTCGGCCGAGCATTACTTCGCCAAGGGCGGCTATGTTTCGGCAGCGCTCTATTACAAGCGCCTGACCGATTTCGTCGATCCCAACAACTCCTATCCCTATGACTTCAAGGCCGTTGTCGCCAATCTGCCCGCCAGCATCCGCGATCAGATCGGCACCACCATCGGCCCGGTCGCCTCGCCCGGCAACACCGGCAAGGGTTCGGTCAAGGGTGCGGAAGTGACCGCGTCGCTGCCGTTCGGCCTGTTCGCCCCGGCGCTCGATGGCTTCGGTATCTTCGCTTCGGCCAGCTACACCGATAGCCGCATCGTGTTTGCCAAGGCACCCGATGCGCCGATCACCCTGCCCGGCCTGTCGGACTGGGTGGCCAACGGTTCGGTCTATTATGAAAAGGCCGGTTTCCAGGCACGCGCCAACTACCGCTTCCGCTCCAGCTTCCTGGCTGAAGTGGCCGGTCTGTCGGCCAACCCGACCTACCGCACCGCCAAGTCGGAAGGCATTCTCGACGCACAGATCGGGTACGAATTCCAGCCTGGTTCGCGCTTTGCCGGTCTGGCCGTGATGTTCCAGGCCAAGAACCTGACCGATCGTCCGTTCATCACCTACCAGAACAACGATCCGCGCCAGGTGATCGACTACCAGCGCTATGGTCGCGATTTCTACCTGACGCTGAGCTACAAGCTGTAAGTTCCCTCAGGCGGCGGGCGGTCCAGGCTGGACCGTCTGCCGCCGCCATGACACGATTGCATTGGATTGCAGGGCGCTGTTTGCGCGCCCGATCCTTTCCTGCGGGGGGCACAGGGCCATGGACAGCCAAGTAGCACGTTCGATCACCATTGTTGGCGGTGGCACGGCAGGCTGGATGTGTGCGGCCGCATTGGGCCATTTCCTGGGCGAGAACACCCGCATCATCCTGGTGGAAAGCGACGCGATCGGCACGATCGGCGTGGGCGAGGCCACCATTCCCCAGATCCGCATGTTCAACCAGGCGTTGGGCATCGACGAGACCGATTTCATTCGCGCCACCGGCGCCACGTTCAAGCTGGGCATCGAATTTGCCGGCTGGCTGCGCCCCGGGCACAGCTATCTTCACGCCTTTGGCGATGTCGGCCGCGATATCGGCCTGGGCGCCTTCCGCCATTTCTGGTCGCGCGCGCATCGGCTTGGTCTTGCCCGTCCGCTGGGCGATTACAGCGTCAACGATCTCGCCGCCCGCGCCGGCAAGATGCACGATGGCGCCCCGGTCACCAACCGCAACGTGCCGCAGATGCCGCACGCCTTCCATTTCGATGCCGGCCTCTATGCCGCCTATCTGCGCCGCTATGCCCAGGCCAAGGGCGTGATCCGCGAGGAAGGCCTGATCGTCGCGGTCGATCGCGACGGCGCCAGCGGCGATGTCACGGCCGTTCGGCTCGATGATGGACGCGTGATCGACGGTGAATTGTTCATCGATTGCTCGGGCCTGCGGGCCTTGCTCATCGGCGACACGCTGGGCGTGGGGTTCGATGACTGGTCGCACCTGTTGCCGGCCAACCGCGCCGTGGCCGTGCCCTGCGCCAGCGCGGCGCCGCTCACCCCCTATACCCGTTCCACCGCCCACGCCGTGGGCTGGCAATGGCGCATCCCGCTGCAGCACCGCACCGGCAATGGCCGCGTCTATTGCGATGCGTTCCTGTCAGACGATGAAGCGACCGCCGGCCTGCTAGCCAATCTCGATGGCGCGCCGCTCGCTGAGCCGCGCGTGATCCGCTTCACCACGGGCTGCCGCCAGCAAGCCTGGTCGCACAATGTCATTGCCATGGGGCTGGCGAGCGGCTTTCTCGAACCACTGGAATCCACCTCGATCCATCTGATCCAGTCGATGATCGCCCGGATCATGACGTTCGGCCCGACCTGCCGCCCGGCCGCAGCGGTGCGCGACACGTTCAACCGCCAGTTTGCCGACGAGATGGCGCGCATCCGCGATTTCATCGTGCTGCATTACTGGGCCAACCAGCGTGAAGAGCCGTTCTGGCAGGCCTGTCGCAACCTGCCCCTGCCCGCCAGCCTGGCAGAAAAGATCGCCCTGTTCCAAAGCGCGGGCCACCTCTTCCGCGATCAGTCAGACCTGTTCAGCGAAGTGGGCTGGCTCCAGGTCCTGGTTGGCCAGGGCATCATCCCGGCCACCAGCCATGCCCTCGCCGAGGCGGTTTCCGAAGCGGACCTGGCCGGCTGGCTCGATACGCTGCACGCGCTGTTTTCCCGCGAGGTGGCGGCCTATCCCACCCACGCCGACTATATCGCCCGCCATTGCGCGGCGCCTTCCCCCAAAGGACTTGTCGCATGAACGCCCGCCTTGCCAGTGCCCTTGCCGCGGCCCTGGTCACCACCGCACTCGCCCCGGCCATGGCGGCCCCAGCCCCCGTTCCAGCGGCTTCAGCCGTGGCGGCACGACCGGCAGCAGGGGAATCGATCTATTTCGTGCTGCCCGATCGCTTTGCCAATGGCGACACCGCCAACGACGCCGGCGGCATTGCCGGCGGGCGCCT
The DNA here is from genome assembly GCF_000410615.1 of Novosphingobium sp. B-7. Taxonomy (NCBI): domain Bacteria; kingdom Pseudomonadati; phylum Pseudomonadota; class Alphaproteobacteria; order Sphingomonadales; family Sphingomonadaceae; genus Novosphingobium; species Novosphingobium sp. B-7. The sequence continues at coordinate 15,159 of NZ_KE148525.1, forward strand.
CCAGTCGGGCTTCGATCCGGCGGACAAGGGCTTCTACCACGGTGGCGACATCAAGGGCCTGATCGCCAAGCTCGACTATATCAAGGGCATGGGCTTTACCGCGCTGTGGGTTGGCCCGATCTTCAAGAACAAGGCCGTCCAGGGCGCACCGGGGCAAGAGAGCGCAGGCTATCACGGCTATTGGATCACCGATTTCACCCAGGTTGATCCGCACTTCGGCACCAATGCCGAATTTGCCGCGCTGGTGAATGCGGCGCACGCGCACGGCCTCAAGGTCTATATGGATATCGTCGTCAACCACACCGCCGACGTGATACAGTATCGCGAAGTGCCGGCTGGCACGGCCGCCCCCTATCGCGACAAGGCCAACTATCCCTACAGTCGCAAGGGCGGGTTGGCTGGCCCGGCAATCAATCCCGGCTTTGTCGGTGACAGCGATTCCACCGATGCCAACTTCGCCCGGCTGGTCGATCCATCCTATGCCTACACGCCGTTCATTCCCAAGGGGGAAGAGCATGTGAAGGTGCCCGATTGGCTCAACGATCCGCGCTATTACCACAATCGCGGTGACAGCACGTTCAGCGGCGAAAACAGCCGCTTCGGCGATTTCAGCGGGCTGGACGATGTGTTCACCGAAAACCCGCGCGTGCGCGCCGGGATGATCGCCATCTACGGTGACTGGATTCGCAAGTTCCATGTCGATGGTTTCCGCATCGATACCGCGCGCCATGTCGATCCCGGCTTCTGGCAGGTGTTCATTCCGGCAATGGAAGCGGTCGCACGGGGCCAGGGCATTCCCAACTTCACCATCTTTGGCGAAGTGGCGCGGGAAAACCCTGACAACGGCTATATCGCCCGCTTCACCCGGCGCGACGGCTATCCTCACGTGCTCGACTTTGCCTTCCACGCGGCGGTGCGCGCGGTGCTGGCGCAGGACAAGGGCACCGATGTCCTGGCCGACCTGTTCGACGGCGACGTGCTCTATGAAGGCGGTGACAAGGCGGCGCTTGCCCAGCCGACCTTCATCGACAACCACGATATCGGCCGCTTTGCCTGGCTGGTCGAGCATGATCGCCCCGGCATCGGCCAGGACGAACTGCTGGCCCGCACCGCGCTGGCCCACACCATGCTGCTGACGCTGCGCGGCAGCCCGGTGGTCTACTATGGCGACGAACAGGGCATGATCGGCCACGGCAACGACCAGGCCGCCCGCCAGGACATGTTCGCCAGCAAGGTGGCCAGCTACAACGATCAGCCGCTGCTGGGCACCACGCGCACCACGGCGCAGGACAATTTCAACCCCGCACATCCGCTCTACACGCTGATCGCCCGGCTCAACGCGCTGCGCGCCGCACACCCGGCCCTGGCGCGGGGGGCACAGTTGACGCGCAGCTATGGTGAAAAGCCGGGGCTGTTCAGCGTATCGCGGTTCGATCCTGTAACGGGCGCCGAATATCTCATCGCATTCAACACCTCTGGCCAGCCGATCAAGGCGGCCAGCACGATCGGCACCAGTGCCCGGCGGCTGGAAAGCCTGCTTGGCCAATGCCCGGCCATGGTGGCCGCGCCCGGCTCGATCGTGCTTGACTTGCCCGCATACGGCAGCGCTGTCTGCCGCGTCCTTTCCTCTTCTTCTTCCAAGCAAGGCCAATGACCCAGCATACGCCCCCGTCTTCCGCCCAAGACCTGCCCTGGTGGCACGGCGCGGCGATCTACCAGATCTATCCGCGCAGTTTTGCCGATTCCAATGGCGATGGGGTGGGCGATCTGGCCGGGATCACCGCCCGGCTCGAGCACGTCGCGCGGCTGGGCGCCGATGCCATCTGGATCTCGCCGTTCTTCAAGTCACCGATGCGCGATTTCGGCTATGACGTGTCGGACTATTGCGATGTCGATCCGGTGTTCGGCACGCTCGACGATTTCGATGCCCTGGTGGCACGCGCGCACGAACTGGGCCTCAAGGTCACGATCGACCAGGTCTATGCCCACACGTCTTACCTGCACCCGTGGTTTGTGGAAAGCCGCCAGAGCCGCGACAATCCGCACGCCGATTGGTATGTCTGGGCCGATCCCAAGCCCGATGGCTCGCCGCCGTCGAACTGGCAGTCGGTGTTCGGCGGCCCGGCCTGGCGCTGGGACGCACGGCGTTGCCAGTATTACCTGCACAATTTCCTGGCCGAGCAGCCGCAGATCAACGCGCACAACCCTGCCGTGCAGGAAGCGCTGCTGGGGGTGATGAAGTTCTGGCTCGATCGCGGGGTCGATGGCTTCCGCATCGATGCGCTCAACTTCCTGATGCACGACCCCACGCTGCGCGACAATCCGCCCGCGCCCGACGATGGCCGCCGCCGCACCCGCCCGTTCGATTACCAGCTCAAGATCTACAACCAGTCGCACCCTGGCATCATCACGTTCATCGAGCGGTTGCGCAGCCTGTGCAACAGCTATGGCGCGGTGTTCACCGTGGCCGAGGTGGGCGGTGATCTCGCCGAAACCGAGATGAAGGAATACACTGCCGGCGCGGCGCGCCTCAACAGCGCCTATGGCTTTGATTTCCTCTATGCCCCGCAGATCACGCCGGTGATGGTGCGCGATGTGCTGGCCAAGTGGCCGGATGAACCCGGCATCGGCTGGCCGAGCTGGGCCTTTGAAAACCACGATGCGCCGCGCGCCCTGTCGCGCTGGGCCACGCCCGAGGCACGCGATGCCTATGCCCGGATGAAGGCCGTGCTGTTTGCCGCCCTGCGCGGCAACATCATCGTCTATCAGGGCGAAGAACTGGGCCTCACGCAAGTGGATATCCCGTTCGAGCAGTTGCAAGATCCCGAAGCGATCGCCAACTGGCCGCTGACGCTGTCGCGCGATGGCGCCCGCACGCCGCTGCCCTGGCAGGCGCAAAGCGCGATGGGCGGCTTTACCGCCGGCCCTGCCCCCTGGCTGCCTTTGGGCGAGGAGAACCTCGCGCGCGCAGTCGATCGGCAAGAAGCTGATCCGGCATCGCTGCTGGCGCTCACTACCCGCCTGCTGCACCTGCGCCGGCAAAGCCCAGCCCTGCGCCACGGCAGCTTTGCCGTGCTGCACGCCGATGCCAGCCTGCTCGTGGCGCGACGCCAGTTTGCCGGCCAGTCGCTGCTGGTGGTGATCAACATGGGCAACCAGCCCGTCGCCTGGCCGCAGGATCTGGCCCAGGATGGCACCGTGCTGGTCGCCGAAAACGATGCGAGCCTGGGCTATCTGCCCGGCTTTGCCGCCCTGATTATCGAAGAGAGGATCTGACCCCCCAATGTCCGTTCTCACCCGTCTCGCAGCGCCGCTGGCGCTGACCCTCGCGTGCGCCCCGGTTCCGGCGCTGGCCCAGATCGCCACTGTCCCCGGCGCCGTCAACGATGGCCCGATCACCGCCACATCGCCCGATGGCAGCCTGGTGCTGACTGTGGCGATCGATGGCGATGGCCGCCCCACCTACAGCCTATCGCGCAAGGGCAAGCTCCTGATCGGCGCGTCCTCGCTCGGCTTCATCCTCACCGACGGCCCCACCATGGTGCGCGGCAACCACATCATCGGCAGCGAAGCCAGCAAGCCCGCGCCCAGCACCTGGGAACAGCCCTGGGGCGAGCGCCGCTACGTGACCGACAACCACACCGAGCTGCTGGTCAAGTTCAAGCAGGTGCCCGAATGGGGCGGCCGCGAAATGAACGTGCGTTTCCGCCTGTTCAACGACGGCTTTGGCCTGCGCTATGAACTGCCCACCCAGGCTGCGATGACGACGATGAAGATCGCCGACGAGCTGACCGAGTTCAACCTGGCGCAGAACGGCACGGCCTGGTGGATTCCCGGTGGCGAGTGGAATCGCTATGAACAGGTCTATCAAAAGACCCCGATCGATGGGGTTTCGACTGCGCACACCCCGATCACCATGAAGCTGGCCGATGGCACGCACCTGGCGTTCCACGAAGCCGCGCTGGTCGATTATTCAGCGATGTGGTTCAAGCGGATCGACGGCACCAGCTTCCGCTCCACCCTGTCGCCCAACCCGGGCGGCCCCAAGGTTACGCGTGACCTGCCGTTCAACACCCCCTGGCGCACGATCCGCATTGCCGACAATGCCGCCGGCCTTGTCGAAAACGATCTGGAGCTGAACCTCAACGAGCCCAACAAGCTGGGCGATGTCAGCTGGGTCAAGCCGATGAAGTACATCGGCATCTGGTGGGGCATGATCCGCGGCGACTGGACCTGGGCGGAAGGGCCCAACCATGGCGCCACCACGGCCCGCACCAAGCAATACATAGACTTTGCCGCCAAGAACGGCTTTGGCGGCGTGCTGGTCGAAGGCTGGGACAAGGGCTGGAACGGCAACTGGTTCGGCAATGGCAAGGATTTCAGCTATACCCAGGCGACGCCCGATTTCGATATCAAGGCCGTTACCGACTATGCCCGCAAGAAGGGCGTGGAACTGATCGGCCACCACGAAACCGGCGGCAACATCGCCAATTACGAAGCCCAGCTTGACGATGCGATGAAGATGTATGCCGCACTCGGCGTCCATTCGGTCAAGACCGGCTATGTCGCCGACGCTGGCGGCATCCGCGCGCCCGGTGCCACGCCCGATACCTATGCCATGGCCTATCATGATGGCCAGCGGCAGGTGGAACACCATCTGAAGGTGGTGGAAACGGCCGCCAAGTATCACATCGCCATCGATGCCCACGAACCCGTGAAGGATACCGGCCTGCGCCGCACCTATCCCAACTGGATCGACCGCGAAGGCGCGCGCGGCATGGAATACAACGCCTGGGGCCAGTTCGCCAACGGGCCGAGCCATGAGCCGACGCTGGTCTATACCCGCATGCTCTCAGGCCCGATGGACTTCACGCCGGGCGTGCTGAGCCTGGAAGGCGCCAAGCACGCGCCGCTGGCGTCCACCCTTGCCAAGCAGCTTGGCCTGTACCTGGCGATCTATTCGCCGATCCAGATGGCCGCCGATTTCATCGAAACGTTGGCCGCCCATCCCAAGGAACTGGCCTTCATCCGCCAGGTGCCGGCCGATTGGTCGGAAAGCCACCTGATCGCCGGCGAAGTGGGCGAATACGCGATCTTTGCGCGCAAGGACCGCAAGAGCGACGACTGGTATGCCGGCGGCGTCAACGATGCCACCGCACGCACAGTGACGCTGCACTTCGACATGCTCGATCCGGGCAAGACCTACACCGCCACGATCTACAAGGACGGCGAAGGCGCGACCTATGAAACCGACGCGCGCCACAAGATCGCCTATGACACCCGTCAGGTGAAGAAGGGCGACACCCTCGACCTGTGGCTGGCGCCGGGCGGCGGCGCCGCCATCCGCCTGCATCCGGGCAAGTAAACGCCGCACAAAAAGCCCTCTCCCTTTCGGGGGAGAGGGTTGGGTGTGGGGATGCTGGGCGCAGGGTTTGAAGACGGGCACCCGTCGCCCCGTGCTTGACACGGGGCTTGGCTTTCCTTGCCGCCTTGCGTTTGGCATGCTGGCAAAATGGACAAGGGCGGCTGGGTCTATATCATGGCAAACCGCTATCGCGGCGGCATGTATGTCGGTGTCACATCGGATCTGATCCGGCGGGTGGCGCAGCATCGTGATGGTTTCGGCTCGATCCACGTCGGCGACTTTGGCAAGACAAGGCTGGTCTATGCCGAGCGCCACGCGGAAATCGAGCCCGCGATTGCCCGCGAGAAGCTGGTCAAGAAATGGCGTCGGGAATGGAAGTTCGCCTTGATCGAGGCGAACAATCCCGATTGGCTGGATCTCTGGGACCAATGGTATCCTGGGGCAGCGCCGCAGGGCGAGACCGCAAAGTAGCCAGGCCCCGTGTCAAGCACGGGGCGACGAGAAATGCTGGGTGCATACAGCCGTGCTGTCGTGCAAAGAGTGCGTTAGCGCCCCTGAGACCGCAAATAGGCAATAACGTCTGCCCGGTTGAGCGGGTCGGACATCCCCCCAAACATCATCGCGGTGTGCGGCACCACCGCCTGCGGGTTCTTCAGCCAGGCATCGAGCGTGGCAGCGTCCCACTTGCCGCCAGCATCGCGCAACGCGGCGGAATAGCCGAAGCTGGGGCGGTTTCGGCCCATTTGCTGGCCATAGACGCCATGCAGGTTGGGCCCGGCCATATCCGGGCCACCGGCATCAAACGTATGGCAGGCCTTGCATGCAGCGGCCTTGCGATCCCCGATCTGCGGATCGGCCACCTTCATCAGCGCGGCCAGCGATGGGTTGGGGCCGGCCTTGGCCAGGCGGGCATCGTGGGTCTTGTCCCCGCCGCAGGCAGAAACGGCAAGCGCAGCAAGCGCGACGACAGCAAGGCGGGTGCGGATCATGGCGACCGTCTAATCGGCGCAATCGCATGGCACGATATGGCAATTTGTCCCGCGTCGGGCAGTTGCACAAATTGCATTGCGCGCGGCGACGCCCCAAAAAAACTGCACAAGGCAGCGTCCACCGCACACAAAATGGCCCGCGCAACGCGGTGGAACTGCGTTCGACAGCGGCGCGAGACGCGATTCGTCAGTGGCGCAGCGACAGGCCGACTCGCTCCATTCGGCGATAGAACGTGGCGCGGCCGATGCCGAGCAGGCGCGCGGCGCTGCTCACGTTGCCGCCGGCCCGTGCCAGCGCCTGGCGCAGCACCGCGCGATCGCCGTCGTCAAAGCTGGCGGGCTGGCCATCGCCGAGGAACTCACCCAGAGGACGCGGGCAGATCGCCGTGCCCGAACCCAGGCGGAAATGCTGCCGCGCTGCCCGTGTGGCACCGATAACCAGATCGTCGCGGTCCACCGCCAGCAGGGCATGCCCGCGGGCGGTCGGATCGGTGCCGGCCAGCACGATGCGGGCATCGGCATAGCGGCGACAGAACAGGTCGCGCTCGATATGGCGGGGGGGGGGG
>NZ_KE148525.1:22090-26730 GCF_000410615.1 Novosphingobium sp. B-7
CGCGGCGATCAGCGCGGCCATCGCGCGATCATGGTCGCCGCGCGCCGATGAGATGTCGAGCGCGGCGATAAGCCGCCCCTCGGCATCGAAAATCGGCGCATCCATGCAGCTTACGCCCACGTTGCGGCTGGCAAAGTGCTCGTCACGGTGGATCGTCACGGCGCGACCCTCCACCAGGCAGGTGCCGATGCCATTGGTGCCCTGCGCCGCCTCGGCCCACGATGCACCGGGCGCCAGGCCCAGTTCCTCGAACCGGCTGGCGTCAGCATCACCCGCCCGCCAATCCAGCACCACGCCGCCAGTATCGGCAATCAGCACGCAGGCGCCTGCCAGGCCCACGCTGCCGAACAGCCGATCGAGCACAGGCGCCGCCACGGCCAGCAGTTCGCCATTGCCGGCGCGCAGAGCCTTGAGTTCGGCCCCCCCCAACCGCTCTGCCACGCTGCGCGGCGCGGCCGGATCAAGCCCATGGTGCAGCGCCGATCGGCACCACGATGCCGCCACCGCCGAAACCGCCGCGCGCGAGGATTGCACCGCATTCAACACCCGTGCGGCGTGATCGGGATCGGGATCGAGACTGGGTTGCAAAACGGCCATGGCCTGTGCCTCTCCATCGGCTGTGGCGCCGCATCGTGGTGCGCCTGCTGCAGACGCGGGCCGGCGCCGGCGTTTGTGCGGCATGGCTCCTCGTGCGGCGGTTTTATCTGGCTCCATTGCTTCCATTTGCAAGGCATTTTGGCCCTTGCCCATTGGCCATTCGGCCGATGAAAAATCCTCATGTGCATTTGCGCAATTCATCGGCAAGAAGGCGCAAGCCGCAACGAATGGAGCAATCCCTTGCAAACCCGCAAACTTGGCACGACCGGCCTTGATGTCAGCCTGATCTGCCTGGGCACGATGACCTATGGGTCGCAGAACACGGAAGCAGAGGCGCACGCGCAGCTCGATTACGCGATCGATCATGGTGTCAATTTCATCGACACGGCCGAGGCCTATCCGGTCACGCCATTCCACAACGACACGATCGGCCGCACCGAGGAATATATCGGCACCTGGCTGGCCCAGCCCGGCAAGCGCGAGAAGGTGATCCTGGCCACCAAGGTGGCCGGCCCGGCGCGCGACATGGTGCGCAAGTTCCGTGGCGGCGACAACAAGCTCGATCGCCGCAATATCCTCTCGGCGATCGACGGCAGCCTGGCGCGCCTGCGCACCGACCATATCGATCTCTACCAGGTGCACTGGCCCGAACGCCATGTGCCGATGTTCGGCGCGCGCGGGCTGGCGCAGGTGCAGGACCGAGAGGATCTGACCCCGCTGGAGGAAACGCTCGATACGCTGGGGGAACTGGTCAAGGCCGGCAAAGTGCGCCACATCGGGGTGTCGAATGAAACGGCATGGGGTGTGGGTGAGTATCTTCGTCTCTCGCGGGACAAGGGCCTGCCGCGCGTGGCCTCGATCCAGAATGCCTACAACCTGGTCAATCGCCTGTTCGAAGGCAGCCTGGCCGAAGTGGCGCTGCGCGAAAACGTGCCGCTGCTGGCCTATTCGCCACTGGCAGCGGGCAATCTCACCGGCAAGTATCTGGGCGGGGTGATTCCCCCTGGATCGCGGCGCGACGTGGCCAACCAGTTCACCCGCTACGACACGCTCAATGCCAACGCTGCGATCGCGCGCTATGTCGCCATCGCCCATGCCTTTGGCCTCGATCCCGCCACCCTGGCGCTGGCCTATGTCAACAGCCGCCCGTTCGTGGCAGCGAACATCATTGGCGCCACCACGCCGGAACAGCTGGCGCTGGCCGTGGCCAGTGCCGATGTGACGCTGCCGCCCGAAGCACTGGCCGCGATCGAGGCGGTGCACGCCGTGCTGCCCGATCCCTGCCCGTGACACAAAAAGAAAGGGGGGCGTTTCCGCCCCCCTTTCCCTCTACCGTGGATGGTCTGCGCCCCGATCGCTGGCGACCGTCGCAGACCTGGGGACCGCCCCGGCCGCCGCATCGGCGTGGCCCGGGCGATCGCGCCAGGATCAAGCCTTAGAGCTTGCCGTCCGAAGCGTTGTTCATGTCGTTCGACACGAAATTGAACGTGTTGGACAGCGAGTTGCCGAGCGTACCCATGGCGGTGATCGCGGCAACGGAGATGAGGGCGGCAATCAGGCCATATTCGATGGCGGTGGCGCCTTCGGTGTCCTTGATGAGCTTGCGGAAGAAGGTCATGTCCAAGTCTCCTGTTTGAGTAACCCCGCTGCTCTTTTGGCAAACTCCCCCTAACCAATGGTAAATGGCCTACGCATTTTTGCGTAGCTGAACCGGCCGAAACACTAACTTTCGGTCAGTAATAGCCTTAATTTTTTGAAAAGGGGTTCTCAGCCGCGAAGCCAGCACAGCCTGTGCACGATTACCCCAAACCGTGCACAGGCCTGGCCCGGCCGATCACGGCCGTTCCGCGGGCGCCTTAGAGGTGACCGTCAGAGGCGTTGTTCATGTCGTTCGACACGAGGTTGAAAGTGTTGCCAAGCGAGTTGCCCAGCGCGCCCATGGCGGTGATGGCGGCAACAGCGATGAGAGCAGCGATCAGGCCGTATTCGATGGCGGTGGCGCCTTCGGTGTCCTTGATGAGCTTGCGGAAGAAGGTCATGTCCAAGTCTCCTGTTTGAGTAACCCCGCTGCTCTTTTGGCAAACTCCCCCTAACCAATGGTAAATGGCCTACGCATTTTTGCGTAGCTGAACCGGCCGAAACACTAACTTTCGGTCAGTAATAGCCTTAATTTTTTGAAAAGGGGTTCTCAGCCGCGAAGCCAGCACAGCCTGTGCACGATTACCCCAAACCGTGCACAGGCCTGGCCCGGCCGATCACGGCCGTTCCGCGGGCGCCTTAGAGGTGACCGTCAGAGGCGTTGTTCATGTCGTTCGACACGAGGTTGAAAGTGTTGCCAAGCGAGTTGCCCAGCGCGCCCATGGCGGTGATGGCGGCAACAGCGATGAGAGCAGCGATCAGGCCGTATTCGATGGCGGTGGCGCCTTCGGTGTCCTTGATGAGCTTGCGGAAGAAGGTCATGTCCAAGTCTCCTGTTTGAGTAACCCCGCTGCTCTTTTGGCAAACTCCCCCTAACCAATGGTAAATGGCCTACGCATTTTTGCGTAGCTGAACCGGCCGAAACACTAACTTTCGGTCAGTAATAGCCTTAATTTTTTGAAAAGGGGTTCTCAGCCGCGAAGCCAGCACAGCCTGTGCACGATTACCCCAAACCGTGCACAGGCCTGGCCCGGCCGATCACGGCCGTTCCGCGGGCGCCTTAGAGGTGACCGTCAGAGGCGTTGTTCATGTCGTTCGACACGAAATTGAACGTGTTGGACAGCGAGTTGCCGAGCGTACCCATGGCGGTGATCGCGGCAACGGAGATGAGGGCGGCAATCAGGCCATATTCGATGGCGGTGGCGCCTTCGGTGTCGGTAATCAGCTGGCGGAAAAAGGTCATATCCAAGTCTCCTGTTTCCGGCCCCCCGCTGCGCTTGTGGCAAAAGCATCCTAAGCAATGGTAAATGATGGTCGCAACTTGCTGTATCCATGCGGATAAAACCACTTCAACCGAACATCTAGATGGTTAACCGATCCCGCGCGTGACAGTCATGCAAAACAAAAGGGGCCGAATCGCCCCTTTTGCGTCCATCCGTGGCAAGGCGCCTGTGCCTTCAGCCGCGCCCGCGATAGCCCGGCACGCCCTGGTCGGGCAGCCACAGGGCTGCGGGTGGCGGGCCGGATTGCCAGAACACATCGATCGGAATGCCGCCGCGCGGATACCAGTAACCGCCGATGCGCAGCCACTGCGGCTTCATCTCGTCGAACAGGCGCTGGCCAATGCCCACGGTCACGTCTTCATGAAAGCCGTTATGGTTGCGGAACGCGCCGAGGAAGAGCTTGAGCGACTTGGATTCGACGATGGTTTCGCCCGGCGCATAGTCGATCACCAGGTGGGCAAAATCGGGCTGGCCGGTGACCGGGCACAGCGAGGTGAATTCCGGCGCGGCAAAGCGCACGAGATAGAGCGTGCCGCTACGCGGATTGGGCACATAGTCCAGCACCGCTTCCTCGGGCGATGCCGGCAGGGCGCTGGTCTGGCCCAGGTGCAGCGGGGCCGGATGGCCGGAAGCCGGACGATGGGGATCTGACATGGCGGGAAAATCCTTTCTGTTGCGCGCGCCATGCACCGAAACCCGGCGATGACGCAACCCGGCGGCTTGCGCCCGCCCGTTCAGGCACTATTCAACGCCATCCGGCCGTATCCGGCCAGTGCGACACATCATGAAACGAGGCAGTTCAGGCCAGGCCATGCGCGGCATTTTCCTCTCACGTTCATCGGCAACCGGATCACCGCGCGCCGCCCTGCTGGCATCGGCCCTATCGGCATCGGCCCTGGTCATCGCGGCACCGGCTGCTTTGGTCCCGGCACAGGCCCAGGCCCAAACGGCGGCGCCTACGGGCCAACCGGCCACCCCCCAGCCGATTACCCCGGCCGTGCCCGCGCCCACGCTGCCCACGCTCAATTCTCCCAGCCCTGCCCCGGTGATCAAGCCGGCGGCCCCGGCGGGATCGAACCTGCTGCCCACAGCGCCAACCACCGCGCCCACAGTCATCACCCT
>NZ_KE148526.1:0-1805 GCF_000410615.1 Novosphingobium sp. B-7
AAACGCAATCGCGTCGATCACGCCCACGATCTCGGCAATTTCCTGGGACGATTTCTCGATCGTCGCCATCGCCTCGATCGCGCGGCCTACCACGTCGCCCGATTGGCGGGCCTCATCCAGCGTCGTTTGCACCATGGTGCTGGCGTTGCCCGCCTCGTGCACCGATTTCTGCACGCTTTCGTTGATCTGGCGCAGCGCGGCGGCGGCCTCTTCCACGGCGGCGGCCTGCTGTTCGGTACGGGTGGAAAGATCTTCGGACCCGGCGAGGATTTCGGCCGAGCCATTGGCCACCTGTTCGGCAATCCCGCCGACCGAGCGCATGGCCCCGGCCATGGCATCGACCGCCGAATTGAACGCGGTGCGCAGGCATTCGTAATCGTGGCGGAAAGCGCGGGTCAGCCGGCAATCGAGATCGCCACCGGCCAGCCGCTCCAGCCCCTCACGCAGGGCATCGACCACGGCAGAAGTTTCGGCCTGGCTTTGCACCTGGATCATCAACGCATCGCCGCCATCGATGATCAATGGCGTCAGCGTCACCAGCATGCGCAACGGTTGACCCTTGCCGTCGAGGTTGAGCCATTCGAAGCGGGCAAAGCCGTTGCGCTGCGCCTCGGCAATCCGTTCCACCACGTGCTCGGCCGTGGGGCGGCCATCCATCTGGCAGGGCGCGGCCAGCATGTCGGGCGAGGCGCCGATGATATCGTGCCGGGGGCGCTGATAGACGCGCTCCGCGGCAGCGTTGCACAGGGTAAACCGGCCATTCTGCATCAGCAGGAAGCCATCGGCCGCCTGCTCGAACACCGCCTGCGCGAAACGGGTTTCGAGTGGAACGACAACGCGCCTTTTGAACATGCAATCTTTCCCCGGTCCTGGTGGCGGAATTGACCGGGACAGGCGCTATCATCGGCGTGCTCAAATGGCGTTTAAGCCGGGGCCACGTAAACCTGCGTGGGGGTGGTGCAGGTTCGGGTTAGCCGCGCGCCAGATCGAGGCGATAGCCGATGCCTGGTTCGTTGCGCAGCGCCGAGTGGCCGGGCGGGCGATCGCTTTCCAATTTGCGCCGGATGCCGCGCGCCGCCACGCGCAGATATTCCACGTCTGTCTCGTGCCCCGGCCCCCAGATCGTGCGCAGCAATTGCGCATGCGTCACCACGCGGCCGGCGTTGCCCGCCAGTTCGGCCAGGAACGCATATTCCTTGGGGGCAAGGTGCACCTCGACACCGGCCTTGCGCACCTGCCGCGCGGCGAGGTCGATCTCCACATCGGCAAAGCGCAAGACCGCCTGCCCGCCCGGTACGCCAGCCAGCCGCGCGCGATGGCGCAGCGCGGTGCGCACGCGCGCCAGGATTTCTTCGGGATCGAATGGCTTGGTGACATAATCGCTGGCGCCCAGATCAAGCGCGGCAACCTTTTCCGCGGTGGCATCGCGCGCGGACAGCACCACCACGGCAAGGCCCGCCGCCACCAGTTGCGGCAGGATTTCCAGGCCATCGCGATCGGGCAGCCCGAGATCGAGCAGCGCCAGATCGGGCGCCTTCGCGGCGCGCTGGGCCAGGGCCTGGGTCGCCGTGGCGGCCTCGCTCACGCCATAGCCGGCCTGGGCCAGGGTGTGGCGCAAGAGCGCGCGGATCGCCGGATCATCGTCCACCACCAGCACGCCGGGGCCAGCCGGTTCTGTCGTGCCGCTCATGCCGGAACGGCCACGGGGCGGACCAGCGCGGGCGGTACATGCAGGGCAAAACGCGCACCGCCGCCAGCGCGGTTGGCGGCCGTCACGGCAAGGCCCATCGCCTCGGCAAAGCCCT
>NZ_KE148526.1:1998-2228 GCF_000410615.1 Novosphingobium sp. B-7
CGGCATTGTCGATCAGGTTGATCAGGCAATGGTGCAGCAGGCGTGGATCGGCCAAGACCAGCGGCAGGTCTTCGGGCACGACCAGTTCCAGCGGGCCGACCAGGCCGCCTGGCGCGAGATGATCGAGTGCCGCGTCACACGCCTCGGCCAGGTCAACCGGTTCAGGATCGCGCTGCAAGGCGCCGATTTCCAGGCGCACCATCTCGATCAGGTTGGCGACGAACCGGTCG
>NZ_APCQ01000610.1:0-3306 GCF_000410615.1 Novosphingobium sp. B-7
CCGTTTCATCCCGAACTCATGCTGACCCCGGCCGAGAGCAGCGGGCCGGTGCCAGGCTAAACAGGTTCCAGCTGGCCGGCGGCCAGCGCGGCATGCGCCTTGGCCACCGCATCGAAAAGCTGCGCATCCTGGCCCAGCGTGCCGAACACCGCTGGCATGGCCAGCACAGCGCGCCAATCGCTGGCCCGCGCCAGCAGGTCTGCCGCCAAGGGATCGGTGATCGCGGTGCCGCTGCGTGCGGCCCGCTCCAGAAAGCGCAGCCAGGCGGCAATCGGCACGGCCAGCCGGGTGATCGGCCGGCCTGCTTCCAGCGCCTCGCGCACTGTGCCAAGCAGGCGGTAGGGCAGCTTTTGCGAGCCATCCCAGGCGATCTGCGACAGCAGGTGGCGGATCGCCGGATTGGCAAAGCGCGCCAACACATCGGCAATATAGCGCGACAGGTCCAGCCCCGGCGGCGCCATGACCGATGGCGCGATATCCTCGCGCATCAGGCGTTCGACAAACCTGGCAAGGGCAGCGTCCTGCATCGCCTGGGCCACGGTTTCATGGCCGAGCCCCAGCCCGACATAGGCCAGCGTCGAATGCGCACCATTGAGCAGGCGCAGCTTGGCCATCTCGAACGGGCGCACATCGGCGGCGAACGTCACCCCGGCCAGATCGAGCGCCGGGCGCTCTCCGGCAAAGCGATCCTCGATCACCCACTGGGTAAAGCCTTCGCGCTGGATCGGCCAGGCATCCTCCAGACCGGTCGCGGCGGCCACTTGCGCGCGCAAGGCATCGTCGGTGGCCGGCGTGATCGAATCGACCATGGCATTGGGAAAGCACACCTGATCGACGATCCATGCCGCGGTCTGCGGGTCCACCTGCTGGGCCAGGGCCAAGGTGGCGGCCTCCAGCTTGCGGCCATTGTCGGTCAGGTTGTCGCACGACAGCACGGTCAGGCCAGGCAAGCCGGCGCGGCGCCGTGCGCCCAGGCCGCAGACCAGCCAGCCGATGAAGCTTTGCGGCACCCAGCTGTCGTTCCCGGCCCCGGTGAGGTCGGCAGCGATCGCGGGGTGGGTGGTATCGAGCGCGCCATCGGCGCCCAGGCAATAGCCCTTTTCGGTCACCGTGGCGCTGATGATCCGGGTATCGGCATGGGCCATGGCGCCAAGGATTGCCTGCGGCGCCTTGCCGGTCAGCACCTGGCCAATGCTGCCGGTCACGCGATAGCGCGTCTGCCTATCCAGCAAGGCCAGCGTATAAAGCCCGCCCTGCGGCCCCAGCGCCTGGGCCACCCCTTGCGAATGCAGGCTGACGCCAGTGATGCCCCAGCGCGGATCGTGCGCCAGCAGCGTGTCGAACGCGGCGGCCTGGTGCGCGCGGTGAAACGCGCCGGGCCCGAAATGAACCACGCCAGCGCGCATGGCGCCGCGATCATAGGTGGGCCGCGCCACATCGCCGGGCAACAGCGCCAGCGTTTCGGGCGATAGGCGCGTCATGCGGGCACCGGCAGGCCATAGGCGCGGCGCACCAGGCCCGTGGTCAATTCCACGATCAGATCGGCCGCTTCCCAATCGGCCAGGCGATGTTCGGCCACCAGCCGCGCCAGGAAACCGCAATCGATCCGCCTTGCCACATCGTGCCGCGCCGGGATCGACAGGAAGGCGCGGGTATCGTCGTTAAAGCCCACGGTGTTGTAGAACCCGGCGGTCTCGGTCGTCATCTCGCGGAAGCGGCGCATGCCTTCGGGGCTATCGTGGAACCACCAGGCCGGTCCCAGCTTGAGGCAGGGATAATGCCCGGCCAGCGGCGCCAGTTCGCGGGCATAGGTCGTCTCGTCCAGCGTGAAGAGGATGACCTTAAGCGCCGGCTCGTTGCCGAACAGATCGAGCATCGGGCGCAGCGCCTCGACATATTCGGTGGCGCGGGGAATGTCGGCGCCCTTGTCGCGGCCGTGGCTGGCGAACAGCTGCGCATTGTGGTTGCGCGTGGCGCCGGGATGGATCTGCATCGTCATCCCGTCGTCCAGGCTCATCCGCGCCATCTCGGTCAGCATCTGGGCACGGAACAGTTCGGCCTCGGCAGCATCGGCCTTGCCGCCGATCACCTTGGCAAACAGCGCCTCGCATTCGGCGCGCGACAGGTTGGCCGTGCGCGGGGTGAGGAAGCCATGGTCGGTGGCCGTGGCGCCCATGGCGCGGAAATCGGCGCGGCGGCGGCGGTGCGCGGCCAGGTAGCCGGCCCACGTCGTCACGTCTTCGCCGCTCAGCGCCGCAAAGCGCACCATGTCGCGGGCAAAGGCATCGTGTTCGGGGTCGATCACCGAGTCCGGGCGATAGGTCGTCACGACATTGCCCCGCCAGCCCGAGGCGCGGATCGCCTGGTGGTGGGCGAGATCATCGGCCGCGCCTTCGGTGGTGGCGAGCAGTTCGATATTGAACCGCTCGAACAGCGCACGCGGGCGGAACGCCGGGCTGGCCAGCGCCGCACCGATCGCGTCGTAATAATGATCGGCACTCGTTTCATCGAGCGTCTGGTCGATGCCGAATACCTCGGCAAAGACGTGGTTAAGCCATATCGCCGAAGGGGTGCCGCGGAACAGGTGCCAATGCGCGGCAAATGTGCGCCAGGCCTCGCGCGGATCGGTGGCGGGCAGCGCCCCACCCTGGCGCGGCACGCCCAGCGCATCGAGCGACACACCCTGCGAATAGAGCATGCGGAACAGGTAATGGTCGGGCGCCAGCAGCAGCTGCGTGGCATTTTCCCACGGTGCGTCAGTGGCAAACCATTCCGGGTCGGTATGGCCGTGCGGGCTGATGATCGGCGCCTGGGCGACCGTGGCATAGAGCGCGCGGGCAATCGCGCGGGTGTCCGGATCGGCGGGAAACAGGCGATCGGGATGAAGAACCAATCTGGGCATCGACAACAGGCCTCTTGCAGGATCGCTGGCGGGTCTAGTGGATTGTGCCAGCGCTGGCAACGGTGTATCGCAAGCCTATGACCGAGGCCATTTACACCCTTCCCGACGCGCTCAAGATCGCGCCCAACGACGATGTTGCCGTGGCCTTGCAGCTACTTGCCGCCGGGCAGCAGGTGATGATCGAGGGCAGCGCGGTCACGCTGCGCCAGGCGATCCCGGCCGGGCACAAGTTTGCCCTGGCCGCGCTGTCCCCGGGCGCTGCGGTGCATCGCTATGGCGCGCAGATCGGCCTGGCCACCGCGCCGATCGCGGCCGGTGATCACGTGCACAGCCACAACCTGCAGACCGCGCTGGGCGGCGAACTGGCCTATGCCTTTGCCGCGCCGGCCAAGCCGCAGCGCGCG
>NZ_APCQ01000611.1:0-4698 GCF_000410615.1 Novosphingobium sp. B-7
TGCGCCTCGTGGGCGTGCCGTTCATGCGTCGCGGCCGTGGCCGGATGGCCGGCGACCCTTTCCTCGCGTGCCTGTTCGCGTTCGCCGGCGCGGACCTCGTTGGCCTGTCCGCGTTCGGCGCGCCGGCGATCGGCCTCCTGTCGGTCCGCATCGGACGGCGTGAACCCGCGACCTTCGAGTCCGCGCGCGCTGGCCTCGATCCAGGCTTCGCGCTTGAACTCGGCCGAACCGCGTATCTCGACCGAGTGCCAGCCCCGCGCCTCGGCAATCTCGATCATGGCGCGGATCGTGTTCAAATCCTCGCGCTTCGAGCTGATCGACGTGTCCGTTGCGCGCATCGCCAGATTGCGACGCTGGTAATCCTCGAAATACTGCCGTTCGCCGCGCCGATCCTCGACATAGTAGCGTTTCGCGATCGTTTCCGGCTCCGAGAGATAGGCAGGGGCCTTGTCGTTCCCCGCCCGCGCTGCGGATGGAGGCGCGCCGGGCGGCGGCACGCTCGCCAGCGCTGTCGCAACGAGTTCGGGCACCCGTTCTATGGTGTTGGTGGGGCGTAGCGCTTCGCGCGCCTGGTCCATTATCGCCATAACATCTTGCTCCTTTCGTGCGCTCACATGGCCCGGCGGTGGCCGTGCGTGAGGGATTCAACCGTGGGGATCGCATCGACGATCGCGACGACGGCCGCCTTGCCGTTGGCGAGGCCCAGACCGCTCAGATCGACGTCGGTGCCCATGATCGCCGCAATCAGACCATCCGATTGATGCGGTTTCATCGGAGAGAACGGCAGCTCTGCCGTCTCACCGGCGAGGGGCAGCGGAGGCTCCGGCGCTACCGGCAGACGGCCGCCGGCGGCGGCTTCCTCGGATTCTGCCGCGTCCACCGGATCGGGAGTGCGGCGCTCGGTCGGGATGCGGGCCTTCCGCGCCTTCGGTTTCGGGCTTGCACGGTGCAAGGAGGAGGGCGAGACTCCGCTACGCGGATCGCCGCGTTCGGACGCTGGCGGCGAAGACTGCGGAGGACCGGCCGCGATCGGAGCGAATCCCTTGCCCTGATCCATGCGGACGCTGATTTCGATGGGGTCCACGTCCGGAGGGCGACGCAGCAGGCGCGTGAACATCCGGTCCCTGAAATAGCGGATGCGCCGACAGCGGATCGGATACATGCCGGGGCGGATCAAGATCGCCTGCAACGGTTTCAGCCGCGCGATTTCCTGCGGCAGCAGGAGCGCGCGGCGCTGATCGCTGTGCGTCATCGAGAGCTTGTCGCGGCGGAACGCCTGCCAGAAGCGCGGCCCGGAGCGAGAGGTGGCCTCAACCGTGCCGTATCCGAGGCGGGCGCTCAATTCCTCCGTCAGCTTGAGGTCTTTCGTGCCGAACACGACTTCGAGGCCGCAATTTTCCAGAATGGCGTCGGCCTTGTCCGGCCCGTAGAGATCGCGGTCGCGAAGCTGGGCCTTGCTCTGCATGATGAGCATGATCCGCATGTTGTAGCCGGCGACGTAGGCGAAGGAGTTGGCGAGCACGGGCATAGGGCCGAGCAGAGGAAATTCGTCCAGCAGCAAAAGCACCTGATGCTTTGCGCTGGAATCATGCTGCGGAATGACCCGCACCGTCAGGTCAACGAGCTGCTGGAAGAACAATGCGAGCACCGGGCGCAGGCGCTCGATGTTGTCCGGCGTTACGCCGATATAGATCGCATGAAGCGACTGCCGAAGATTTCGCAGGTCGAAGTCGCTGGCGGCGGTCGCGGCATCGATGCGGGGATTGAACCACAGCGAGAGGCGCGCGGTTACGGTCTTGCGGATGCTGTTGACCAGATCGTCCGAGCCTTTGAGATAATCCTCAAGGGCCTTTACCGTCGCCTCCGTATAGGGCTTGCCAGCCTGCCGGCGCGCCTCGATCCGTTCGATCATCGCCGCCGCGCCATCGACGCTCGACAGCAGGCGCAAGGTCTCTCCGATCGTCAACGGCAGCTCAGGCGTTTCCGCGAGGAAGCAGGCGGCACCGATGAACGCCGATCGACCGGCATCGACCCAAAACTTTTCCTGCCCGTGCGCTTCGGGGAAGATCATCTGCGCGATGCGCTGAACGTCATCGAAGGCATCGATTGTCCCACGCCGGACATAGGAGAAGGGGTTGTAACGTGCCGTGCGGCCGTCAGGGGCGAGCGGATCGAACAGAAAGACTTTCTGCCCGGCTGCGGCGCGGATGCCGGCGGTCGCAGCCCAATTTTCCTTCTTCACATCGAGGCAGACCAGCGAGGATTCGTAGAGCAGGCAATTTGGGATCACGAGGCTGACGCCCTTGCCGGAACGGGTCGGCGCATAGCACGCGACATGCTCCGGGCCGCCGAAGCGCAGATGCCGGCCCGCCGCGTCCTGGCCGACGAAAAGACCGGCGAACTTCGCGTAGAAGCCGGCGCGCACCAGCTCGCCTCGCTCGGCCCAGCGCGTTTCGCCGTGGAGTTCGCGCCGATCGGCGCCGGGCCAGCCCTTGCGGGCGACGCGCGCCGCGAAGAGTAAGAGTGGCACGCCGGTCGTGACGCCGGCGACGATCTTGAGCCATCCCCCAACGATCGGATGGCCGAAGCCGTAATAGCCCTGATAGGTCCAGAACTGGAAAAGCGGCACGGTGTCGGCCGTCATCAGCCGCGTGCCCGCGAGGAAGATCGTCGAGGCGAGCACGGACCAAAGCAGCGCGCCGAGCCCGAGCAGGACGATCGCGGCGAGCGCCTTGGCGGCGGGCGGCCAATCGTCGCGATCAAACATTGGCGGCCGTCCTGCCAGGCCCGCCCCGGCCGATTGCCGCGAGCACCGGCGCGCCCTTGCCGAACGGCTCGAAATGCACCTGTTCGATCGAGAAGCCGTCCCGGTCGCGCCGGCAGTGCGCGACGACATCGACGAGCTGGCGGAGCAGCGCGTCAACATCGGCATCAGCCAGATGCTTGCCGGCATCGTGTTGCTTGACCATCAGCCGCAGCGCATCGAACGCGCCAGTTGCGCTGCCGGCGTGGCATGTCGTGATCGAGCCGGGATGGCCGGCGGCGATGCTGCGGATGAAGGTGAAGGCCGCGCCGTCACGCAGTTCCTGCATCAGCACGCGATCGGGCCGCATCCGCAGCGCGGCCTCGATCAAGTCTTCCGAGCGGACGCGGGCCACGCCCTGATCGCCCTTCGAGTAGAACAGCGAGACGAGGTTGCGCTGTGGCAGGCCGATGAACTCGGCCGTGTCCTCGATCGTCACCAGACGTTCGTCGAGCGGGATCGCCTGTATCAGCGCCTTGGCGAACGTCGTCTTGCCCGAGCCCGTATCGCCGGTGGCGATGATCGTTTTCTTGGCGCGCACCGCCAGCGGGAAGAACTCTTCCCAGCGCTTTTCCGCGTGCAGCTCGGCAAGCTCGCGATCAAGCGGGTGCGCGCTGCGGCCCGCGGCTTCCGTTCTCGAGAACAGTCCCCCGGCCGCCAGACCGGCGATCGTCGGCGCGAAGCTCGATGGCAGGCGGATCGTCAGGCTGAGCGTGCCGGCCGCGACCGCCGGCGGGCGGCAGATTTGCACGCGCTGACCGTCCGGCAGCACCGAGGCGCACAGGGGACGCTCCGGGCCGACATCCTGTTGCGACATCGCCGCACAGAGTGTCGCGATGGCATCGAGGCGCTGGAATGTCAGCTCGGGAAGATTGAGCCAGGTCCAGCCCTCGCGCGTCTCGACGCCCGCCTCTCCCGGCCGGTTGATGACGATTTCCGTCACCGCCGGATCGGCGAGCGGCCGTTCGATCGGCGCCAGCATCAGGCGCAGCGTGTTTTCGCCGGCGCGGGTCATTTTCTCGGCCCCTCCGCTCCCACCGGGGCGCGGGCATAGGTCGGCCGAACGCCGTAGACGGTCGAGAAGTCGAGATCGCGGGCGACGAGGATGCTGACCAGCTCGCCCTGATTCTTCCGGATCGTCGGCGGAATGTTGATCGAGCCGGCAAGGCTCGACGCGATCACCGATTCCGTGCTGCCGGTGTTGATCGTCGTCGTCCCCGACTTCGCCGCAGCCGCGACGCCGGCCTGAATCGCGCCGTCCACCGTCGTCAGCAGGAGGGCGCCCCCGAAGCGTTGCCAGAAATGGCGATCGACGCGGCCGTCCATGCCCGATCGGCCGAGCGGATCGGTCGCGGGGCTGTCGAGATTGATGACGACGCCTTGCGGTGTCTCGGCGCGCGTCCAGACGACGAACATCCGCTCGACGCCCTGTTGAATGCCGCCCTTGAACTCGCCGACGACACGCGTGCCGCGATCGAACAGCGTCAGGCCGGTCTTTCCGAGCACATCCTGCGGGATCACGCACGTCACCAGGCCGGGCAGCGTCGAATCCATCGCGGTTTGCAGCACGCACGGGATCATTGTGCCTATCGTCAGAAGGAAAGGCTGATTGCGCAGCACATTGGCGGTGACGCCCGTGAGGCGCGTCGGCGTCAGGCGCGATCCGAGATCGCCCCCTCCCTCGCGCCCCGAAGCGCCCCCAGGAGCGCCGGCGTAGCCCACAGGTGTCATTCCTGCCCCGCCGTCGCCATTTGCCCCGCCAAGGCCGCCAGCCGCCCCGTTTGCGTCGCCATAGGGGTCGGGTGACATCAGCCCCGATCCCGGCGCGCTGCGCCCGGCTGCGCCCGAGGTGTAGACGAGGAGCTGCGCCGGGTGGCGGGCGGTGCCCGCTCCCG